>VEPB01000498.1 GCA_012026715.1 Methylococcaceae bacterium
TAGGGCGCAGCCGGGGCGCCGGGTTTGTTCTCGTCGATCCCTCCTGCGGGCGCTGGCCCTTACTTCCCTCTCCCCGCGGGAGAGGGCTAGGGTGAGGGCCAAGCGCTCAATGCTTGCGGACAACTCGTCGTAACATCAATCGCTTAAACCCTCACCCTAAATCCCTCTCCCAGAGGGAGAGGGGTTCCCATTGAGAACTGCGGCCTTGCCGGTCCGATCCGCGACCGATGTCCCAGTTGTACGCCTCCTTGGAATTCAAAACGCCAGTGTCAGCCGGGCGGAGACGGTGAACTCCGGCGGAAACGGCAGATAGGGGGGAACGCCGCCGCTCAGGTTCTCGGAGGCGACCCGATTGCCCAGGCCCTCGTAGCGGTAATGCTGGTCCAGCAGGTTCTGGAACTGCAGTTCGAACAGCCCCAGCCGCTGGGGCAGGCGGTAGCCCAGCCCCAGGGCGAGGAACTCGGCGTAGTCTCGGCTCTGATCGCCGGCGGCATTGGCCACCTCCTGGCGGTAATGGGTGGCCTTGAAGCGGGCGAAGAAGCCGGAGGGATCGAAATAGGCCAAGGTCACCGGGATGTACTGGGTCCAAGTGTTATTAACGTCACTGGTATTGGCCAAATCCAGGTTGGTGAAGTCCTCCCGATAGTATTCCAGGGTGGCGGACCAGCGGGGGTGCAGGGTCCACAGCAGATAGCCGCGGTACTGGGTCTCGCGCCAGTGGCCGTAGACGTCACCATAGGGAACCTCCAACTTGCGTTCCGACAGTTCGATGCCGCCGGTGAGGGTGTTGGCGAAGCGCTGGTCCAGGCCAAGCCCAAAGCGGGTGGCGCGGGATTGATTGCGGTCGTCGTAGAACTGGTTGAAACCGGCCACCTGGGTGGGTTCCAGGGTCTGGCCGGACAGCATGAAGCGGCGCATCGTGCGGAAAGCCGCTGCGCGCAGCAGGGTATCGGGGGTGATCTGCCACATCACCCCACCCTTGGGGTTGAAGGCGCGGGCGATTTTGGGCTGGATGCGGTCGTCGGCCACGTCGAAGCTGCCGCCCAGGGTCCACTTCACCGAGGCGGGAAAGCCGATGTCGGTGTAGAGATAGCCGTTGCCCTGCTGCTGGCGGGTGGACTCGCCGGCGACGTTGGCGTTGACGTTGGCGTCCACCTGGCTGAAGCCGCCCCCCAGGATGGATTTGAAGCGGTCGGTGCTGTACAGGTGCTGGACCTCGCCGCTGTCGCCGCGGGCGAAGAACGTGCCGTGGTAGGCCTCCACCGGAATCGGTGGGCTGCCCGGCAGATTGAGGAAATAGGGATTGACTTTGACTGGCGCGCTCTGCTCCAGGTGAATGTAGGAGCCCAGCAGCTTGGAATGTTCCGTAGGCGCCCAGTTGAAACCCAGCCGGTAGGTGTCGGTGTGGGTCTGCTGGCGAGTGTTGTCGAGCACCGCCTGGAGGGAGTCTCGGTAGGCTTCCGGAATGGGAAAGAAGCTCGAATTGAGATAGCCATGCTCCACATCCCGGTGGCGATACTCCCCCTGCACGCTGAAATCCGGGGTGATGCGGCCCTGGACGAAGGCGTTGTAGACGTTGGCGTCGATGTCGTCGTTTTTCTTGTAGCCAGCGGTCTGGTAGTGGAACTGGCCGAGGCTGTAGGACAAGTTCTTGTAGAGGCCGGCGTGCACCAGCTCGTCGGCATAGGTGTCGTTGCTGCCCACTTGCCCTGAGATGAGGGTGGTGAAGCGGTTGCGGTTGAACAGGGGGTTGAACTCGTTGAGGGACAGCGCCGAGGGTCCCAGGTTGCCTACCAGGAACAGGTTGCTCTCCGCCAGGCGCGGCTGGATGGGGGTGATGTTCAAGGACTGCAGGAGCTGGGACTGCAGCAGCTCGCTGGTGCGGGCCAGATCCGTGCGGGGAATGGAGGAAAGGCTGTCCGACAGCAGCCGGTGGGCGGTGTAGTCGCCGGGGTCGTCGGCCAGCGACTGCCAGGCCTCCACCGCGGCGCGGGGGCCGAAGCCCAGCTCGTTGTAGATGCGGCCGATGGCGGCGCCGCGGGCGGCCAGGTCGGAATCCAGCAGCTGCTTGGAGCGGTACACGGCGCGGTTGCCGTTGAGCTTGATGGCCTGCTGCATGTCGGCCAGCGCTTCCACCGGGCGGTTGACGGTGTGATTGTGGATGGCGCCGTAGAACCAGGGGGTGGGGTCCTTGGGATCGAAGCGTTTGGCCAGGTCGAACTGGGTCTCGGCGAAGCGGCCGCGCTTCTGCTCGAAATAGGCCTTGCCCAGATAGCTGCGGATCAGCGAGCTGCGGGTATCCAACCCGGCGGCTTCGGACAGGTCGGCGGTGCCGGCGTCCAGCTCGCCGCCATTGATCCGGGCCAATCCCAGCCCGAAGCGGGCCAGGGGATCGCTGGAATCGGCCGCGACGGCCTTCTGGAACGTTGCCCGGGCAGCGTCCGGGTCGCCCTCGTCCAGCAGCAGGAAGCCCTGCACGGTGAGCACGTCGGCCCGCTCCGGAGCGAGTGCCGCGGCCTTGGCGGCGGCTTTCCGCGCCTCCTGGCGGTGGCCGCGGGCCAGTTCCAGCTCCGCCAGCCGCGCCCAGCCGGTGGCGTCTTGCGGTGTAAGCTCCGTGACCTTGCGGGCGGCGGCAGCGGCCTTGTCCAGATTGAAGCGGGCCTGGTAGGCATAGGACGCGGCCTTGCGGGCGGCGGGCGAGGCCGGATCGGCCCGCACCGCCGCAGCCGCGAACTGCAACGCCTGTTCCTTGCGCTTGCGGGCCACTTCCATGACGGCCAGTTGAGCTTCGATATCGGCGTCGTCGGGGGCGGTCTTGTGGGCCTCGAGCAGGGCTGTGCGAGCCTCCTCGACCCGCCCGACGCTCAGCAGCAGCCCCGACCGCAGTTGGAGGTAGGGCCGATCGCGGGATTCCTGGGGAACCCCTTCCAACGTGGCCAAGGCCTGATTCACGTGGCCCTCGCGGTACTGCCCCAGCGCTTCGGTGAGCGCGGGCGCCGCCAGGCTGCTCCGATATTGGCCGGGATCGGTGCTGAACACCGGCGGGAAATGCAGCGTCCATTGCACGGCGTCGTCGGGATTGACGTTGAGCTTCAGCTGCGGCGCCTGGCCCTTGCGGGCCACCGCCATCTGGTTGTTGCCGACGCTCACCTGACCGTGCTCGTTGCGGGCCAGGACCTCGCCTTCCACCACGGTGATGCGGGCCTCGGTGTCGGTCACCTCGACGGAGAATTCGGTGCCCTTCACCACGGCGTTGACGAAGGGGGTGTTGACGTCCACCTCGTAAGGGGTGCGGCTGATGAAATAGAGGAAGCCCTCCAGCAAGCCGATGAAGCCCGGCTTGGACTGCGGACTTTCGATCAGCCGCATCTTGCTGTTGGGCCGGACCCGGATGAAGGTCTCGTTGGGCATGGCCAACAGCGCCCGTCCGTCCGGACCAGTCTGGAGCATGTCGCCGAAGCAGAATCCCAGGTTGACATAGGCTGGCCGCCAGGTCTTGCTGGGGGCCAGGTAGGCATCGACGCCACCCTGCGTTTCCTTGA
>VEPB01000099.1 GCA_012026715.1 Methylococcaceae bacterium
AACGCGCTCAAGTCCGAACCCGGCTGGGCGGAAAAATCCAAGGACGAAATCCAGAAGATGTTGCAGCGGCGCTGGGATATCAACTCTGTGGACACCGTGGTGGCCAACAAGGATGTGCAGTATGCCCGCGAAAATGGCCGGGTGAAGGTGCGGGTGGCCTACGAGGCGGTGACCCACATCATGGGCAATGTCGACGTGCTGCTCACCTTTGACGACATGATCCAGTCGGAGCCCCTTTGATCAAGCCGCCGGAGTCGCTCGCCAAACGTATCGGTATCCGCTTCAACGACCTGGGTCTGTTGCAGCGTGCCCTGACTCACCGCAGTGCCGACGGCAGGAACAATGAGCGGCTGGAATTTCTGGGGGACTCAGTGCTGGGCTATGTCATCGCAGAACGGCTCTACGAAATGTTTCCCACGGCCGACGAAGGCGTCCTCAGCCGGTTGCGCGCGACCCTGGTCAACCAGTCCTCCCTGGCGTCCATCGCCCGTAGCCACGAGTTGGGCGATTATCTGATCCTGGGTTCGGGCGAGCTGAAAAGCGGCGGTTTTCGCCGCGACTCCATCCTGTCCGATGCCCTGGAGGCGGTGATGGGCGCCATCGTCAAGGACCAAGGGATCGATGTCTGCCGAGAATGGATCCAGCGGGTGTTCGAGGACGCCATCGGCCAGCTGTCGTTGAATGATTGGAAGAAAGATCCCAAGACCTGTTTGCAGGAGATCATGCAAAGCCGCGGCGCTGATCTGCCGGTCTACTCCCTGCTGGCCACCGACGGCCAGGCTCATGCCCAGCAGTTCCGGGTGGATTGCCGGATCGCGCTGTTGTCGGACGTTACCGAAGGAGAGGGCACGTCCCGCAAGCGGGCCGAGCAGCAGGCGGCGGAGCGGATGCTGGCACGACTCTCGACCGAACTGAACATCCAGTCATGAAATTCGGTTACGTCGCCCTGGTGGGCCGGCCCAACGCCGGCAAGTCCACGCTGTTGAACCATCTGATCGGGCAGAAACTCAGCATCACCTCGCGCAAGCCCCAGACCACCCGTCACCGCATTCACGGCATCAAGACCGCCGACTGGGGGCAGGCGGTCTACGTCGACACGCCCGGTCTCCACAGCGGCGAGAAGCGCGCCATGAACCGCTACCTTAACCGCACCGCCGATTCCGCGCTATCGGGGGTGGACGTGATCGTCTGGGTGGTGGACCAGTGGAGCTGGCACCCCGATAACGATGCCATCCTGGCCAAGATCCAGGCTGCCGAAAGCCCGGTGATCCTCGCCATCAACAAGATCGATCAGTGCCGCGACAAGGAGGTGTTGCTGCCGTTCATCGAATTGGCGGCGGGCAAGGGTCCATTTTCCGAGATCATTCCGCTGTCGGCCCTCAAGGGCATCAACCTGGATCGTCTGGAGCAGCGCATCGTCGAATTGCTGCCGGAAGGTGAGCCGGCCTATCCGGCCGACCAGATCACCGATCGCCCGGAGCGCTTCTTCGCTGCCGAGATCATACGCGAGAAGCTGATTCGTAGCCTGGGCCAGGAAGTCCCCCACGCGGCCACCGTCGAGATCGAGCAATATCGGGAAGAAGGCGGTCTGACCCGGATCCACGCCGTGATCTGGGTCGAGCGGGACGGCCAGAAGGCCATCGTCATCGGTAAGAATGGCGAAACCTTGAAAGCCATCGGCCAGAGCGCCCGCGAAGACCTGGAGCGTTTCGTCGAAGCCAAGGTGTACCTGAACCTATGGGTCAAGGTGAAACGGGGCTGGTCCGATAGCGAGCGGGCTTTGCAGAGCTTGGGCTACCGGGACGTGGAGTAGACCTTGCCCGAATACTGGCGAGCGGGATTCCAGGACGGCTATGTGGTCCACCGACGCAGTTACCGGGAAACCAGTCTGCTGGTCGACGTGTTCAGCCGGGAGCAGGGCATGGTTCGGTTATTGGCCAAGGGGGCAAGTCGGGGCCGCTCGTCCAAAGCCGGCCTGTTGCAGCCGTTCGCGGCGCTGGCCTTGGCCTGGAGGGGGCGAGGCGACCTGCCGGTGTTGCGGGAGGTGGAGCCGCTTCGCCGCCATAACCTGGCCGGTTCGGCCGTTTTGTGCGGTCTTTATCTGAACGAATTGCTGGTGCGACTGCTGCCGGCTGGGGACGCGCACCCGGCGTTGTTCGCAGCCTACGGGGAGACCCTGGATCGGCTGGTTCAGGGGGGCGGGCAGGAACCGGTGTTGCGCGGTTTCGAGTTGCTGCTGCTGGAGCAACTGGGGTATGCCCCACCGCTGGAGCAAGAGGGCGACTCGGGCGCACCGGTTCTGGCCGACGGCTATTACGAATATCGCCCAGAGCACGGCCCCGTTCCCTGCGCGCCGCACCCTCAGGCTTTTCGCGGGGCGACCCTGCTGGCCCTGAGCGCACGTCGCTTGGCCGATGGCGAACAGTTGCGGGAAGCGAAGCGAATGATGCGGCTGGTGATCGGTCATGCCCTCGGCGGCAAGCCGCTGAAGAGCCGGGAACTGTTCAAGTACGTCAAATTCGAGGGAAACTGACATGGCCGAACCGAAACCGATCTTGCTGGGCGTCAATGTCGATCACGTCGCCACCCTGCGCCAGGCCAGGGGCACACCCTATCCCAGTGTGGTGCAGGCGGCCTTGATCGCCGAGCAGGCCGGCGCCGACGGCATTACCGCACATCTGCGGGAAGACCGCCGCCACATTCAGGATCGTGATGTGGACCAGCTCAAGGAGTTGATCGAGACCCGCCTCAATCTGGAGATGGCGGTGACCTCCGAGATGGTCGCCATCGCCTGCCGACTCAGACCCTATGCCTGCTGTCTGGTGCCCGAGAAGCGTGAGGAGTTGACCACCGAAGGTGGGCTGGATGTGGCAGGGCATTTCGAGCAGACCCGTGATGCCTGCCGCCGGCTGGCCGATGCAGGCATCGAGGTTTCCCTGTTCATCAATGCCGATCCGGAGCAGATCGATGCCGCGTTGCGCTGTGGGGCGCCGGTCATCGAACTGCATACCGGTCATTATGCCGATGCATCTCAGGGTGAACCGCGCCAGCGGGAACTGGAGCGGCTACAACTGGCGGCGGAAGAAGCCGCGGCGGCGGGTCTCCAGGTCAATGCCGGTCACGGGCTGCACTATCACAACGTCGAGGCGATCTGCCGCGTTCCGGTTATGCGGGAACTCAACATCGGCCATGCCATCATTGCCAGGGCGGTGATCACGGGGCTTGATCGGGCCGTGGCGGACATGAAGCGGATCATGGTGGCGGCCCGCGCCGGGCTCGATTGACCCAAAATGGGCCATCTGTCATAGTAAATGGCCGCTCGATTGCTATGCCCTGACGGCAACGCCGCCGTACCCCCCCCGACGGGGAAGCGGCCTTGCCGTACGAGGAAATATGTCCCGTTCCGAACCCAGTCGACAACTCATCGTCAGTGCCAGTCTCCAGCCGACCGCGGTGGATTCGATGACCGGCGCGGGCGCCGGCTCCAGTCGTATCGGCTCGATTCTGCTCACCCTGGCCATCGCGGTGTTGCTGTTGCTTGCCGGCTATCTGGCGATCGTCGCTCACCGGCTTGATTCCGATTTGGTCATTGCGCGCATGGACCTGACGCCCGATGGTTGGCGGTTGCGCCAATACCATCGGCAGATGGAGGTGCTCGAAGAGAAGATGGCTGGCTATATCGCCGATTCGGTGGAAACCAAACTCCATGCCATCGAACAGCAGGTGACCGCCGGTTCGGTCGGCAGCGACGAGATTCGCCAGTTCGAGGAGTTGAAGAACGAACTGCAGTTGCTACAGCGCTACACAACCGGCAAGGATGGCGCGGTCACCGACTCGAGCCGGCGCGACCACCCACGCCTGCAGCCCACTCCAGGGTCCCGCGTGGAACCCCCGCAATCCGAGATCCTGGGCGAGTTGGTTCAAGTCAAATACCTGCTGTATCTCGGGATCGCGTCGTGCGGCATGATGGCCATGCTGATGGGCGGCTATTGGTGGCAGAGCGAGTTGCGCTGGCGTCGCCGGTTAACTTCGCCGACCGTCGTGCCGCTGCTGCCCGGGCGTTGTCGGGAGCCATGATCGAGGCCGGTTCCGCGCCCGGTCGCCGCGGCATCTTGCTTTTCGCGGTCATCACCCGCATATCCTTTTAGCGCAAGGCCGCGTCACTCCTGTCAATCCTGAGGTGCTCCGATCATGTCAGCAACTGAAGAAACCCCTGCCACATCGATCCGGCTCTCGGTGTTGGGCATGCGTTGCGCGGGCTGCGTCGCCGCGGTCGAAACAGCGTTGCGGGAGGTGCCCGGCGTTGCCGGCGCGGACGTGAATTTTGCCGACCACAGTGCGGTGGTGACCGGCACCGCGGCGCCGGAGGCGCTCAAGCAGGCCCTGCAGGAAGCCGGTTACGATGGTGCGGTGATGGAAGGCCTGGACGATCTCCATGTTCAGGACGAACAGGAGGCGGAGCGTTACCAGGCCCTGTTGCACAAAGCCAAGGTGGCCGGCGGTCTGGGCGTGCCGTTGATGGTGGCGGCGCATCTGGACTGGCTGCCGGCGCTGGGAACCCCCGCCGGGAGCGTGTTCTGGTCGCTGGCCTCGCTGCTTACCCTGGCGGTGCTGTATTATGCTGGCGGCCATTTCTACACCGGCGCGATCAAGTCGTTCCGCCAGCGCCAGGCCAACATGGACACCCTGATTGCCCTGGGTACCGGCGCCGCCTGGTTTTACTCAACGGTCGCGATCGATTTTTCTTCGATCCTGCCCGCCGGTTCGCAGCATGCCTATTTCGAGGCGGCCGCCATCATTCTGGCCTTCATCAACCTGGGATCGGCCCTGGAAATGCGGGCGCGCGGCAAGACGTCCTCGGCCATCCGCCAGTTGATCGGCCTGCAGCCCCGCACTGCACGGGTGGTGCGGGATGGCCAGGAACTGGACGTGGCCATTGCCGACATCGGTCTGGAAGAGACTCTCCGGGTCAGGCCCGGCGAGAAGATCGCCGTGGACGGGGTGGTGCTGGAAGGCAGTTCCGCGGTGGACGAGTCCATGCTCACCGGCGAAGCCATTCCGGTTGAAAAGCGGGCCGGTGACGAAGTGATCGGCGGCACTCTCAACCAGACCGGCAGTTTCCTCTATAAAGCCACCCGCATCGGCCGCGACACCGTGCTGGCCCAAATCATCGCCAGCGTGCGCCAGGCACAGGCCAGCAAGCCCGCCATCGCGCGCCTGGTTGACCAGGTCGCCGCGGTGTTCGTGCCGGTGGTGGTAGGTATCTCCGCCTTTACCTTCATGGTCTGGTGGATCTTCGGGCCGGCGCCTTCGCTGGGTTACGCCTTCGTCACTGCCATGACGGTCCTCGTGATCGCCTGTCCCTGCGCTTTGGGGTTGGCGACTCCCATCTCCATCATGGTGGCGGTCGGACGCGCCGCCCAGCAGGGCATTCTGATCCGGAACGGAGAAGCTCTGCAGGTTGCCGGCAATCTCACCTGTGTGGTGCTGGATAAGACCGGTACGGTGACCGAGGGCAAGCCGACCGTGGTTTCGGTGGATGCCTTTGGCGACTGGACCCAGGATCAGGTGGTGGAATTGGCGGCCAGCCTGGAAGCAGGTTCCGAACACCCCCTGGCAGGTTCCATTCTGGCGGAGGCCGCTAGGCGCAACGTCCAGCCCCAGGCGATCGACGGATTTCTGGCGATTTCGGGACGCGGCGTCGCCGGCTGGCTGGACGGGCGGGCGGTTCGCCTCGGCAATCAGACCCTGATGCAGGAGGACCATATCGATTGTGCCGCCATCGCTGGGCGGTTGCAGGAGCTCAGCGAACAGGCCTGCACACCGATGGTTCTGGCGGTGGATCGGCAGGTGGCGGGGATCGTGGCCGTCGCCGATCCCGTCAAGAAGGACTCCGCCGCCGCCATCGCCGAAATGCAGCGGATGGGCATCCGGGTGCTGATGGTGACCGGTGACAATGCCGCTACCGCGCAGGCCATCGCCCGCCGGGTGGGCATCAGCGAGGTGCGGGCGCAGGTATTGCCGCAGCACAAGGCCGAGACCGTCAAGTCCCTGCAGCAGAATGGTTTAGTAGTGGCCATGGTGGGTGACGGCATCAATGACGCCCCGGCACTGGCCCAGGCCGACGTGGGGTTTGCCATGGGCGCCGGCACCGACATTGCCATCGAAAGCGGCGATGTGGTGATCATGCGTGGCTCGCTGTCCAAGGTGGCCGAGGCGGTCAGCCTGTCCAAGGCGACGGTCCGCAACATCAAGCAGAATTTGTTCGGCGCCTTCATCTACAACACGCTCAGCATCCCGGTTGCCGCCGGTTTGCTGTATCCGGCCTTCGGGCTGCTGCTCAACCCCATGATCGCCGGTGCCGCCATGGCGATGTCGTCGGTCACCGTGGTGAGCAATGCCAATCGCTTGAGGTTGCGGCGGGCGGGGGAGTGACGGAGGCGGTTCGGTATCGTTGCAGTGGCGGTCGATTGCGCGGGGCAGTGACAGTCGATGGACTCGCTGCGCGATGGCTGATTTCCCCACGATTTCCTATATCATGCGCGCCAATTCGGTAACGTAGAATAGGCGCTACCTGTCTTAAAACCATCATTACCAACAGTCAATGGCTCAGTACATCTACACCATGAACCGGGTGGGCAAGGTTGTGCCCCCCAAGCGGGAAATCCTCCGTGACATCTCCCTGTCCTTCTTCCCGGGCGCCAAGATCGGCGTGCTGGGTTTGAACGGATCCGGCAAGTCCACCCTGCTGCGGATCATGGCCGGAGTCGATACCGAGTTCAACGGCGAGGCCCGGCCGCAGCCCGGCATCAAGATCGGCTATCTGCCGCAGGAACCGCAGTTGGACCCCGCCAAGACGGTCCGGGGCAACGTGGAGGAGGCGGTGCAGCCGATCAAGGATGCCCTGGCTGAGCTGGACCAGGTTTATGCCGCCTATGCGGAGCCCGATGCCGATTTCGACGCCATCGCCGCCAAGCAGGCCCAACTGGAAGCCTTCATCGAGGCCGCCAATGGCCATGACCTGGACCGGACCCTGGAAATCGCCGCCGACGCCTTGCGATTGCCGGATTGGGATGCGGACGTCACCAAGCTGTCGGGCGGCGAACGGCGCCGGGTCGCCTTGTGCCGGCTGCTGCTGTCGGCGCCGGACATGCTGCTGCTGGACGAGCCCACCAACCACCTGGACGCCGAGTCGGTGGCCTGGCTGGAGCGCTTCCTGCACGATTTCAAGGGTACGGTGATCGCGGTAACCCACGACCGTTACTTCCTCGACAACGTGGCTGGCTGGATTTTGGAGTTGGACCGCGGCCACGGCATCCCCTGGGAAGGCAATTACTCGTCCTGGCTGGAGCAGAAGGAGGCGCGCCTGGAACAGGAGGAAAAGCAGGAGAGCGCCCGCCAGAAGGCCATGAAGGCGGAGTTGGAGTGGGTCCGGTCCAACCCCAAGGGCCGCCACGCCAAGAGCAAGGCGCGACTCGCCCGGTTCGAGGAACTGTCCGCGAAGGAAAACCTAGCCCGCAACGAGACCAAGGAAATCTACATCCCGCCGGGACCGCGACTGGGTGACCTGGTCATCGATGCCGAAGCGATCTCCAAGGGCTTCGGCGACCGGGCGCTCATCGACGGGCTGAGTTTCCGCCTGCCACCCGGCGGCATCGTCGGTATCATCGGCCCGAACGGCGCTGGCAAGACCACCTTGTTCCGCATGCTGGCCGGCGTCATCGAACCCGATTCCGGCAGCATCCGTATCGGTGAAACGGTCAAGGTCGCCTATGTCGACCAGATGCGCGACGCCCTGGAGGCCAATAAGACGGTGTGGGAAGAAATTTCCGATGGCCTCGACATGATCACGGTTGGCAATTACCAGACACCGTCGCGGGCGTACTGCGGCCGCTTCAACTTCAAAGGCTCCGACCAGCAGAAGCGGGTCGGCGATCTGTCCGGAGGCGAGCGCAACCGGGTGCATCTGGCCAAGCTGTTGCGCAGTGGCGGCAATGTGCTGCTGCTCGACGAGCCCGCCAACGACCTCGATGTGGAAACCCTGCGGGCGCTGGAAGAGGCGCTGCTGGATTTTCCCGGCTGCGCGGTGGTGATCTCCCACGATCGCTGGTTCCTCGATCGCATCGCGACCCACATGCTGGCCTTCGAAGGCGACAGTAACGTGGTCTGGTTCGAAGGCAACTACGCCGACTATGAGGCGGATCGGCACCGCCGCCTGGGGACCGACGCCGACACCCCGCACCGCATCAAATACCGCAAGCTGCAGGGCTGAATGGATTTGGCATCAGCCGTCGGGCGCTGTCGTTCGTGCCCGACGGGTGGTCCGCCATTTGCGTTCTTGACTTGACCGCCCGAATCAATAAAAGTCGTGCGGTCGGATTGTCCGGGAGCCTAGCAGTCTTTGAACGATATTCCCCTTAGTATTCTCGCCGCTTTTCTCGTTTTGCTCCTGATCCTCTCGGCGTTCTTTTCCAGTTCGGAAACGGCGCTGATGAGCCTCAACCGTTACCGTTTGCTGCACAAGGTGAAGGAAGGCCATGCCGGCGCCCTTCGGGCCCAAAGGCTGCTGCGTCGTCCCGACCGGCTCATCGGCCTGATTCTGCTCGGCAACATCTTTGCCAACAATTTTGCCGCATCGCTGACCACGGTGATTGCCCTCAGGCTGATGGGGGAGGACGGCATTGCCTTTGCCCTTGGACTGCTGACCCTGATCACCCTGATCTTCTCCGAGGTAGCCCCCAAGACCATCGCCGCCTTGCACCCTGAGCGGCTGGCGTTCAATGCGTCGTGGTTGCTGGTGCCGCTGTTGAAGGTGTTCTACCCCGTGATCTGGGTGGTCAACGTCATGTCCAACCTGCTGTTACGGTTGTTGGGGATCAACCCGCACAACGAAACCTGCAGCGCCCTCAGCAAGGAGGAATTGCGGACCGTCGTGGCCGAAGCCGGGGCATTGATCCCGGATCGCTACCAGAACATGCTGTTGAGCGTGCTGGATCTGGAATCGGCGACGGTGGAAGACATCATGATTCCCCGCAACGAGATCGTCGGCATTGATCTGGACGATCCGCTGGAAGAGATCCTGGAACAGATCCGCAACAGCCGCCACACTCGCATACCCGTCTACCGCAAGAGCATCGACAAGGTGTTCGGGCTGCTGCATCTGCGCAAGGTGCTCATCCAGATCAGCCGGGGCCAATTTACCAAGGAAGTGTTGGCGAAATGCCTGGACAAGATCTATTTCATTCCGGAAAACATGCCGTTGCACCAGTTGTTGGTGAACTTCCGGCGGGAGAACCTGCGGTTCGGTCTGGTCATCGACGAATACGGCGATGTGCAGGGACTGGTGACTCTTGAAGATTTGCTGCAGGAAATCGTCGGGGAATTCACGACCGGCAGCCTTGATGTGCGCCGCCAGAAGGATGGCAGTTACCTGGTGGATGCCGGCATCAACCTGCGCGAATTGAACCGGATCACCGGTTGGGCCTTGCCGACGGAGGGCCCCAAGACGCTCAATGGACTCATCATCGAATACCTTGAAACCATCCCGGAGCCCGGCATTAGCCTGAAAATGCTGGAGCATCGCCTGGAAATCACCGCCATGGACAGCAATGCGATCCGCGAGGTCCGGTTTTATCCTCAGGATGAATAAGGAAATTTCTGGGATCGTGTTGCCGCTGCACCATTTTTGCGAGATTTGTTTATACTTCAACCTGTTTTGGCAATGCTAACGGCGGCATCGATGGCACGACTCACGGTCACGTTCAAGGGTAGAACCATACAAGTCTTGCCCCTGGAGACAGGGTCGACCGGTATTGGTCGGGACGAAGACAACGTGCTGCAGATCGATAGTCTGGCGGTGGCGCCCCACCATGCCGTGATTGATGTGGAAGCTCGTGGCATGGTGCTGAAACTGCTGGATACGGAATACCCGCTGTTGGTCAATGGCCAGAAAGTGCGGGAACACGTGTTGAAGGATGGCGATAGTATCGTGTTGGGCAAGCATGAGCTCTACTTCATGGACGACGATCCCACCGCCCGAGTCGGTGGCGTTCGTCGGCCAGGCGGCAACGGTGGTGCCGCGGAAAAGGCAAGGCCGACCAAGGTCGTCTCCGATGTGGTGGCAGCCGCGGCAGCAGCGACCGACAAAGGCATTCCGGAGGCAGGCCTGCAAATGCTCAACGGCAAGCATATCGGGTTGGTGGTGCCGCTTCGCAACCCGTTGACCCGACTGGACCGGGAGGAAGCCTGTTCGGCAGTCATCGCTCGCCGCGTCGACGGTTACTTCCTGGCTTCGCTGTCGTCCGCCGAAATCAACGAGCCTGCGATTCTGGTCAACGGCCAGCCCATCGGCGATGGCAGTTGCAAGCTCAACGATGGCGACATCATCAAAATCAACCGGCATCGCATGCGGTTTTTCCTGACCGCCTGAACGTCCGCGCTAGCCGACCTGATCCAGCGCTTCCTTCAACGTTTTCACCGAAATTACGGACAAGCCCTCAACGGGTGTCCGTGGAGCATTCTTGGCCGGCACCAGGGCGTGCTTGAAGCCGTGCTTGGCGGCTTCCCGCAGCCTTTCTTCTCCTGCCGGCACCGGTCGGATTTCCCCGCTCAGACCGATTTCGCCAAACACCAGCCAGTCTCGCGGAACGGTCCGCCCGCGCAGACTCGATACGATGGCCAGCGCCACCGCGAGGTCGCCGGCGGTCTCGGTCATCCGCAGTCCCCCCACCAGATTGATGAACACGTCCTGGTTTAGGCTGGCCGCTCCGCCATGGCGGTGAAGCACCGCTAGCAGCATGGCCAGCCGGTTTCCCTCCATCCCCACCGCGACGCGGCGCGGTGCCCCGCCAAAGGAGTCGTCCACCAGCGCCTGGACTTCGATCAGCAGGGAGCGGCTGCCTTCGCGCATCACCGTGACGACGCTGCCGGGCAACTCATCCTCGCTGCGCGAGAGGAACAGGGCGGAGGGATTGCGAACGTCGCGCAGGCCCTGTTCGGTCATAGCGAACACCCCCAGTTCATTGACCGCGCCGAATCGGTTCTTGAAGGCGCGGATCACCCGAAAGCGCTGGTTGGCGTCACCCTCGAAATAAAGCACGGTATCCACCATGTGTTCCAGGACACGCGGGCCGGCCAGCGAACCTTCCTTGGTGACGTGACCGATGAGGAACAAGGTGGTGCCGAATTGCTTGGCAAAGCGCACCAGTTGGGCGGCGCATTCGCGGACCTGGGCCGGCGAGCCCGGCGCCGATTGCAGGAGTTCGGAATAGACCGTCTGAATCGAGTCCACGACCAAGGCGGGCGGCCGCAATGCCATCGCCGTGGCCACAATGGTTTCAGCCGAGGTTTCCGCGAGGATCTGAACGCCGGGTACCGCCAGTTGCAGGCGGCGGGCACGCAAGGCAACCTGTTCGACCGATTCCTCTCCGGTCACGTAGAGGCAGTTGGGCTGCCGGGCCAGGTGGGCGAGGGCTTGCAGCAGCAGGGTGGATTTTCCGATGCCGGGGTCGCCGCCAATCAAAACCGCGGAGCCGGTGACCAGTCCACCACCGAGGACCCGATCCAGCTCGCAGGAGCCGGAGGATGTCCGGGCGATTTCGACGGCTTCCACGGTTGCCAGGTCGATCGGTGTCCCTGCGGCTGCGGCGCCGGCATAACCGCCGAGACGTCCACTGCGGGCGGTGGCATTCTCGACACCTTCGGGCAGCGTATTCCAATCGCCGCAGCCTCCGCACTGACCCGACCACTTGTTCTGGACATGACCGCAGGCGCCGCAGCGGTAAACGACTTTCAGGTCTTTGGGTTTGCTCAAGGTAACGGACGGGCGCTCAATTGCCGTAATCCAACGGACGGATGCTGATGACGCGCCCGTTTTCGAAGGTGACCTGTTCGATGAAGCGTTCCGGTCCGAAGTTGTAGGTCCACTCCTCCAGTTGTATGGGGATGGTCTCGTAGACATCCATGCCGGGTTCGTTCAATCCCGAGCCGCGAATGCGCACCGAGCGGTAGATGGTTCGGGTGTCCCGGAAGTCAGGATCGCCACAGCGCTGATAAACCTGATATTTGGTGTCGCCTTCCACCACCAGATTGTTGCCGCAGCGCATGGCCCAAGCGGGACCGCTAAGGGCTAGCGTGGCCATTAAAATCAAACAGGTGCGCGGCATGTCTGATACTCCCTGACGCGGTATGATAATTCTTGATTGGGCAGGTCGGAATAATCATAATGAATCCAGCCTTAAACCAGACTTAGCCCAGAGCTACGAGCATGACACAAGAGTCCATTATTTTCACCGACAATGCCGCGTCCAAGGTGGCCAGCCTGATTGCCGAAGAAGGCAACGAGGAACTGAAGCTTCGGGTCTACGTTCAGGGCGGTGGTTGTTCCGGATTCCAGTACGGCTTCACCTTCGACGAGGAGGTCAACGACGACGATACCCGCATCGTCAAGAATGGCGTCACGGTACTGGTCGATTCCATGAGCATCCAGTACCTGAAAGGCGCAGAGATCGATTACAAGGAAGACCTGTCCGGCTCCCAATTCGTCATCCGCAATCCCAACGCCACCACCACCTGCGGCTGCGGATCGTCGTTCACCTGTTAGTTTGCCGATCCCGGATAGACTGCCCCCAACACGACCGGTCCGCAGGCGCCGGTTACTGACGGCAGGTTGCCCGGCTTCCCGGCCAGCGTCTGTCGAGCCAACCAGGCGAATGCCACGGCCTCGACCCAGTCGGGATGGATCCCGCAGGCTTCGGTGGTGGCGATCGTGCGCGGTGAGAGTTTCTGCAGTGTTTCCATCAGGCAAGCGTTCTTGCTGCCGCCCCCGCACACCAGTAATCGATCGGTCCGATCGGCCCAGGGAGAGATTGCGGCGACGATCGCGCTGGCCGTCAAGTGACACAGAGTCGCCTGGATGTCTTGGGGCGGCGAATCACAAGCTTGCAGCTTGCCGCTAAGCCATTCCGGCGAGAAATATTCCTGCCCGGTGCTCTTGGGCGGCGGTGTACGGAAATAGGGATCGTCCAGCAGCCTTTGCAGCAGCGCGGAATCCACTTGGCCGGTACGCGCCCAGGCGCCGGCCAAATCGCAGGGTGTTCCCAGGTGACGTTGGGCCCAGTGGTCCATCAGGGTGTTGCCGGGACCGCAATCGAATCCGAGTGCGGTCCCGCCGTCGCCGGGAGGAATCACCGTTACATTGGCGATGCCGCCGATGTTGATGACGATGCGGTGGTGGTTGGTTCCGCCAAAGGCGTATTGATGGAACGCTGGAGCCAGCGGTGCGCCCTGGCCGCCGGCGGCGATGTCGCGGCGGCGGAAATCGGCGACGGTGGCGATGCCTGTGATTTGGGCAATTCGGTTGGGATCGCCAATCTGCAGGGTAAACGGGTATTGGCCGCGGGGGTGGTGGTAGACGGTTTGGCCGTGGCTGCCGAGGGCGCGTACTTGGGCTGGATCGACGCCGGCTTGCGCCAGCAGTTGCTGGCAACAGGCCGCGAACAGTTCTCCCAGGGCCGCATCCAGTTCCCCCAGATCGGTGAATTCCACCCGCTGCGCGTAGCAGACTCGCTGGAGCCGTTCCCGCATTTCCGGAGCATAGGCCTGATAATGGGTGGCGACGACGGTAAAATCGTCGGATTCGAACCGGACCAGCGCAGCATCGACGCCGTCGAGGCTGGTTCCGGACATTAAACCGATAAAATAGTCGGACATTTCCAGAGAATTCACTGCGGTTGTGGGGATCGGGGGGCCTTAGTGTAAGGCTTGCGACCGCGCGCCGTTATTCGATTCGGCATGACGAGAGAGATGATGGCTACACAGCAAGCGATTGAACTGATCCGACGCGGTACTCAGGAAATCCTGCGGGACGAGGATTTGGCGGCACGGCTCGCGGAAGGGCGTCCGCTCAGAGTCAAGGCAGGCTTCGATCCCACCGCTCCGGACCTTCACCTGGGACACACGGTGTTGTTGAATAAGCTCAAGCAATTCCAGGATCTGGGGCACGAAGCGATTTTCCTGATCGGTGACTTCACCGGCATGATCGGCGACCCGACCGGCAAAAACGCCACCCGCAAGCCATTGTCGCGGGAAGATGTGGCGGAAAATGCCAAGACCTATGAATCGCAGATCTTCAAGATCCTGGATCGGGACAAGACTCGGGTGGTGTTCAATTCTGCCTGGATGAACGCCATGAATGCGGCGGAGATGATCCAGTTGGCCGCCAAACACACGGTGGCGCGCATGCTGGAGCGGGAGGACTTCAACAACCGCTACCGCACCGGTCAGGCGATCGCGGTGCACGAATTTCTCTACCCCTTGATTCAGGGCTATGACTCGGTCGAACTGAAAGCCGACGTGGAACTGGGCGGAACCGACCAGAAGTTCAATCTGCTGGTGGGGCGGCAATTGCAGGAGATCTATGGTCAGAAGCCCCAGGTGGTCATCACCATGCCCATTTTGGAGGGCCTGGACGGTGTCCAGAAAATGTCGAAGTCCTTGGGCAACTACATTGCAATCAACGAGCCCCCCGAGGAGATGTTCGGCAAGATCATGTCGATCTCAGACGAGTTGATGTGGCGCTACATGGAACTGCTGAGCTTTGTGCCCTGGGATGAGATCTGCCGCTGGCGGAAGGCATGTCAGGAAGGCGCCAATCCCCGGGACTATAAGGTCAGGTTCGGCCAAGAGATCGTCGCCCGGTTCCACGGATGTCGGGCCGCAGAGCAGGCCCTGGCCGCCTTCGAGGCGCGCTTCAAGCAGGGGCTCATCCCGGATGATCTGGAGGAGCAGAGCCGAGAGTTGCCGGAAAACGGTTACCTGATTACCGGTCTGCTCAAGGACCTGGGGCTGACCGCTAGTTCCGGCGAGGCCGGCCGATTGATCGCGCAGGGCGGGGTCAAAGTGGACGGCGAGAAGGTTTCCGATCCCAAACTGATACTTCGGGAAAGCGGAGTATTCATCCTGCAGGTCGGCAAGCGCCGCGTTGCCAAGGTCCGCTTGCAGCGCAACTCCGCCGCCTGAATCGCCGTTCGTCCCCGGGGCCGGGTTGTAGGGCGGGCTGAACCGCCACCAGAAGGCCGATCAGCCCTCGGTAGCCCACAAGCAGCGCCCCCCGCTGGACCTCGAGATGGCTTCGAGGCGTTGTCGGTGGGCGGTTTCTTCGTCAGCCGAGGCGCGTACCACCGTTAATGGCGGGAAGGCGCGTTGCGTTCTCGGCGCTTCGGTTTCCGTGCCGGAATCTGGTTGGGTTGCCGGGTCAGGTTCCAGTTCGAGCAGCAAGGATGACTGGCCGCCGGTCATGGCCAGGAACACGTCGGCCAAAAGCTCCGCGTCCAACAGCGCGCCGTGCAGTTCCCGGTGGGCGTTGTCGACGTCGTAACGCTTGCACAGGGCATCCAGGGTATTGCGCTGGCCGGGATGCTTCTTCCGGGCCATCGCCAAGGTGTCGGTGACGGCGCAATAATCCTGGATCTTCAGGTTTTCATCACAGCGGGCCAGTTCCGCATTGAGGAAACCAACGTCGAAGGGGGCATTGTGAATGAGCAATTCGCTGCCTTGCACGAAGCGCAGAAAGTCGTCCCTGATTTCCGGGAAGCGCGCCTTGTCGGACAGGAATTGGGCGCTGAGGCCGTGGACGGCAACCGCTCCGTCGTCTATTTCCCGGTCCGGATTCAGGTAAACGTGAAAGCGGTTACCGGTGATTTTTCGGTTGATGACCTCGATGCAGCCGATTTCGATGACGCGGTGGCCTTCCTCCGGATTGAGGCCGGTGGTTTCGGTGTCGAGCACAACGTAACGGGTCTTGCTGGTGTTCATGGGGTTCCGTTGAGGGCGGCGATTCCCTGATTGGCCAACTGATCGGCTCTTTCATTGCCGGGAATCCCGGCATGACCTTTGATCCATTGCCACTCGACCTGATGCCTGTGCTGCAGTGCCAATAATTGTTGCCATAGGTCGGCATTCTTGACCGGCGTCTTGGAGGAGGTGCGCCAGTTGTTGCGAACCCAGCCGGGGATCCATTCGGAAATCCCCTTGGAGACGTAGACCGAGTCGGTGTAGACGCGGACCCGGCAGGGGCGGGTCAAGGTTTCCAGCGCTTTGATGGCGGCGGTGAGCTCCATGCGGTTATTGGTGGTGTCCCGCTCGCCGCCACACAATTCCTTGCGGGTGCCGTTGTACTCGAGCAGCACGCCCCAGCCGCCGGGTCCCGGATTGCCCTTGCAGGCCCCGTCGGTATAAGCGATGACCGTATTTTTCACCGGCTGCGGCGAACCAGCGCGGTATGGGCGGCGCGGCGTGGCAGCAGCGAGGCGGCGCGCAACCAGAGCGGTCCGACCGGAATCAGGGTGTAAGTCCGTTTGATGGCATGGAGCAGGTAGGCGGTGGAAAACATGGCCCTCGATTGCCCGATCAAATCGCTGGGACGAGTCACGGTATCCGCTGAGGCCGGAAAGAAACCGGCCAGCAGTTCAACCTTGAGTTTCAATAAGCTGAGCCAGTCGCCCAAACGATGGGAACTGACGGCGTTGGGAATCGCGGGAGAGCCATCGAGGTTCGGGCGGATACCCAATCCTCGCAGTCGCCAGGGATTGAAGCCAAAAATATAAAGTTCGCCCTCCGGTTTGAGTATGCGCTCCGCTTCCTGAAGTACTGCGTGTGGATTGGCTTGGAATTCCAGGTAGTGTGGCAGCAATACTATATCCGCGCTGTCACTGGCAAAAGGTAAATCGCGAGGATCGGCTTGTATTGCGGGGATGCCGGATACTCCGGACGGAGGGCGTTGGTCGTCGACGACGACATAATTTTGCCTGAATTCGGACCGGAGAAAGCGGTTTTCCGGGCCTAGGTAGCCAACTTGTATTATGGTTTGATTGTAAGTAAGCTTCCAAAAATCGAGCAGAAACTTGGCTTCGAGCTCGTGCAGCACCCGTCCAGGCCCCGGTGAGCCGAGCCAATCTAGATACATCTGCCGGGGAGTTGGCGACGGATCGCCGTTTATCGTTGATTTCATTGTGTTTGGCAACGGCTGCTGCTTTGGCTCAGTGCGTCTGTTCCTGAGGAATTCGTTGATGACATCGTTTACGAAGAAACCGCTCCTGCTTTGTTACGCCTCCCTCTTCGCGTTGTCCCTCTGCTCCTGTTCCCAGAATCCCGGCAAGTCCGGATCTGAACTCAGTGTAAACGACTCTGACGCCTCGGCGTCAACCGCCGGGGCCAAAAAAACGCGGACATTCCGAATTTCCAAGAATGGCTTGCGGCGCCTTCAGGCCGCCAAGAAGGCCGGCGTCGGCGGCAAGAAATACGACAACCTGTGGGATCGTTTGTTCGCCCTCTATGACCTTCCACTCATCGAGCATGAGTCCATCGAAAGAGAGATGGAGTGGTTCGTCAATCACCAGGATTATCTGGATCGAGTGCAGACCCGGGCCGAGCCGTTTCTCTACAACATCGTGTTGCACCTTGAAAAGAAAGGGGTTCCCGGCGAATTGGCGTTGCTGCCAGTGATCGAGAGCGCCTTTCAGCCGCAGGTGATTTCACCGGCAAATGCGGCGGGTATTTGGCAGTTCATCCCGGAAACCGGGCGGCGTTACGGGTTGAAGAAGAACCCGCATTACGACGGTCGCCGGGACGTCTACGCCTCTACCCGTGCCGCGATCAAGTATCTGCGCAAGCTGCATGACCAATTCGACGGCGATTGGTTGTTGGCCGTCGCCGCGTACAACTGCGGTGAAGGCGCGGTTTCTCGCGCAATCGAGCGCAATACCGCGAGGGGGTTGCCCACCGACTTCTGGGCCCTTGATTTGCCTCAGGAAACCCGCGCTTACGTTCCGCGGTTGCTGGCGGTGTCGCGAATCTTTGCGGACGCCGACGAGTATGGAGTTGCGCTGCATCCGTTGCCTAACCGTGCCCTGTACCGGACCGTCAAGGTGCATTCGCAACTGGATTTGGCGCTGGCGGCCGATGCGGCCGATATCTCCTTGAACAAGCTGTTTGAGCTGAATCCTGGTTTCAGCCATCAGAAAGCCGATGTCGAGGGTGGGTATCGCTTGTTCGTGCCGGCCGACAAATACCGCACCTTTAAGGACGAGTTGGGTCGGATGGCCGAGCAGTCCGCATCAATCAATCGTGCTCGGGCCGATGATTGGTTCGGGAGCGACGTGGAGGAGGCGGAATTTATTGACGAAGAAAACGATGCCAAGGCTGGCTTGAAGCGCTCGCAGCGGGTTAAGTCCAAGGAGTCCGCGCACGGGGGCGAGCGCGCCGAGAAAGGCCGCGGAATCGGTGAGTTGGCAAGGCGCGGCGATGAACCCAAGGGACGGGTGCGGGAGGAACTAGCGGTGGACGGCTCCGGGCGCCTGTCGATCAAATCGGGCAAGCGCTCCACCTATGCCGTGGAGCCTGGTGACAGCCTCACCTCCATTGCCCGCAAGACCGGCGTCGATGTGGAGCAATTGAAGAAGTGGAATGGATTGAATGGCAAGACTCCGATCAAGAGCGGACAGAATTTGGTGGTTTGGGACAAAGACTCCGCCAACAAACTGCCCCTGACCGGCGCCGGTGCCGGTATCAAGCCGTCTCAGTCGCTCAGATACACGGTCAAGCAGGGTGATTCCCTGTTTGCCATTTCCCGCAAATTCAATGTCACCTTGGCAGATTTGCGGAAATGGAATGGCCGCAATCTGGATAAGCAATTCAAGCCCGGAATGAACCTGACCATCTCTCGGGAAAAGGACTAGACGAATCCCCGGCGGCTCTGACGCGGGCGTTGAGATTCCTGGCAGGCGTCGGGATTGACGAGTCCGCGTATTCCCTTCGGCTGGACTTGGGATAGCTCCGGCGAACTTCCTTTCAGCAGAACTCCCACGGTTGGGCGGTGGCGATCTGGCGTTGAGAGCCCGTTCCGTTGCCGGACCCGATCCATAGCTGTGGATTGGCCTTTTTTCAACGCTCGACCCGGTGCGGTCGAGGCATCGAACTCCATCTTGAGCGGGTCATGGCGGCAGAGGGCATCGAACTCGGGTAGGCGCTGGGCCGGACCGGCAGCGACCGCGCTCTGCCGGTCAGCCACACGTTCACTGAGCGGACGGAACGCGTCTGCCGACGCGATGGCCGATCTCCCTTTCGAAACGCTGAAAATCTTCCTGCTGGTTTCTTAGCAATTGCAGCTAGAGAATGCAGTGCTCAGGGAGCTGATCGACTCAACGGATGACGGCCTCCCATCCTGGTGGTGCAGTTCTTGCGCCTCGGGAACGATTTAAGAATTCAGCAGTGTCCCGACTCTCGGAGCCGGTTGGATCGATGGCGAGGCGGATATGGTTGAAACCCTAATAAGCATCCTGGATGCTCGAAATTTCATGCCCCACGGAACCTGTCTGCTTTGGCGATCCGGCTTGCTCTATCTGCATGTGGTTTCGGATCTGCTGATCGCGGCATCCTATGTATCGATACCGGTCGCACTGACTTATTTTGTCTCCAAACGCACGGATCTGCGATTTGGCTATGTGTTCTTCCTGTTCGGCGCCTTCATCCTGGCCTGCGGAACGACCCACGTCATGGAGGTCTGGACCATCTGGGATCCGATCTACGGGATCTCCGGCCTGATCAAGGCGGCTACCGCGGTGATTTCGGTGGCAACCGCGGTCATTCTCTGGCCGCTGATCCCCAAGGCATTGAATGTGCCCAGCATCGGCCAGCTGGAGACGGTCAATCGAGAGTTGCAACATGAAGTTGGGGAACGCAAGAAAGCCGAGGTTGAGGTTCGGCGTCTGAACGCGGGCTTGGAACAGTTGGTCGGCGAGCGCACGGCGCAGCTGCTGGAGACGAACCGCAAGCTGAAGGATGAGTCGGAGGCGCTCAAGCGGGCGGAGGAGAAATATCGCTTCGTGACCGAGCATTCCGGAGACTGGGTGTTCTGGATCGACCAGCATGGCCGTTTTGCCTATTGTTCGCCCTCATGTCTGGACCTCACCGGATTTTCCTCTCGCGATTTCGAGGAGGATGCCGATTTGTTCCATCGCCTGATTCAGGAACCCGATCGGCCGGTTATACGCCGTTGGAGCGAGCGTCCCCAAACTGGCGAAACCATCGATGCGGAATTTCGCATCGTGCACCGAGATGGCCGGGAGCGCTGGCTCAACCATCGCAGTCAGCCGGTGTTCGGGAATGACGGGAGATTTCTCGGCTTCCGAGGCAGTCACCGCGACATCACCGACCGCAAATTGGCGGAGCAGGAACTGGAGCGGTACCGCCTCGACCTGGAGCAACTGGTCAGTGATCGCACCGTGGAACTTTATCAGGCGAAAGCCGCAGCCGAAGAGGCCAGCGAGGCCAAGAGCCAGTTCCTGGCGAACATGAGCCATGAGATCAGGACTCCCATGAACGCCATCCTGGGCCTGACCTTTCTGATGGGAAAGACCCAACTGTCGCCGCAGCAGCAAGAGTACGCCGGCAAGATCGAAGGGGCGGCCCGTTCATTGCTGGGGATCCTCAACGATATCCTGGATTTTTCCAAGGTGGAGGCTGGCAAGATCGTCTTGGAGCGGATCCCTTTCCAGCCGGAGGAAGTGCTGCGCAATCTGGCGGTGATACTGGGGTCTGCGGCGCAGGACAAGGATATCGAAGTCCTGTTTCGGATCGATCCCCGCTTACCGGTTTCGTTGATGGGTGATCCTCTCCGGATCCAGCAGGTGTTGATCAATCTGGGCGGCAATGCCGTCAAATTCACCGAGCACGGGGAGGTGGTGATTGCGGTGGAAGTGGAGTCGCTCTCCGAGAATGGCGCCAGGTTGGCGTTCGCAATCAAGGACACCGGCATCGGCATCAAGCGCGATCAGCTTGAAAGAATCTTCGATGGCTTCACTCAGGCCGAAGCCTCCACCAGTCGCCGCTTCGGCGGCAGCGGCTTAGGGTTAGCCATCAGCCGTCGACTGGTGGAGTTGATGGGAGGCGAACTGGCGGTGACCAGCGAAGTCGGCAAGGGCAGCGAATTCCGGTTCGTGGTGGAATTTGCGGTCGCCACCGAAGCCGCCGCGAGTAAGGCTGCCCCTGCCATCCCTCGCCTCCATGCGCTGGTCGTCGACGATAATTCCGTCGCGCGCGAGGTGCTCGTCGATATGGTGAATGCCTTGGGATGGACTTGCGAAAGCTGCGCCAGCGGCGCGGAAGCCCTGGAAAGATTCACCAACGGATCCGGCCCCGAGATCGACTTGGTGTTGCTGGATTGGCGCATGCCGGGACTGAATGGCATGGAAACCGCGCGGCAGACCCGCGCGGTCGAACGCGCCCAGTCACGACGTGCGTCGCTGATCATGATTACGGCCCACAGTCGGGATGCGCTGACCGATACCAACAATCTTCTCGACGGTTTTCTCACGAAGCCGGCCACCGCCTCCATGTTGCTCGATGCTGTTGCCGAGAAGACCCATGGAGCCGCAGTCAGACCCGGCAGCATCCGGGAATCGTTGGGGGCGCTGGCGGGACTGCGGCTGCTGTTGGTGGAAGACAACGCGATCAACCAACAGGTGGCGCGGGAGATATTGGAAGCAGAGGGGGCCGAGGTGGTGGCGGCCAATCACGGCGGGGAAGCCATCGCGGAAGTCCGTAGTGCCGATCCGCAGTTCGATGCGGTGCTGATGGACTTGCAAATGCCGGAGATCGATGGCTTCCAGGCGACCCGGGAGCTTCGCGCGCGAGGTTACATCGAGTTGCCCATCATCGCCATGACCGCCAACGCCATGGCGTCTGATCGCCAAGCCTGTCTGGCTGCAGGTATGAACGACCATGTGGCCAAGCCGATCGACGTTGAAGCGTTGTTGGAGACTCTCAAGCGCTACTGCGTTGAGGCGCGCCCCGGGGCTGCTGGTCATCCAGCCGCTCCGGGCGTCAAGCCCGAGTCGGCATCCGGGCTGCCGCCTGCCGATATCGAACCGGAACCGGCATTGGCTCGTATGGCTGGTAATCGCAGTCTATATGGGCGCGTCTGTCATGACTTCGTTGCGCAGCAAGCGGATGCCGTGAGCCGGATCGTTGCGGCCCTCGATGCCGGCGATCAGCCGCAGGCGCGCCGCCTCACTCATACGCTGAAAGGGTTAGCGGCAACCGTTGGGGCAATCGCGATCTCGGAGTCCGCGGCTCAGCTGGAAGCGGCGCTAAAGAGTGGGGCGGATCGGTCCGAGCTTGACGAGCGGCTGCGCCAACTGGCCATGACCATCGATCGCGTCATACCGGAACTGGGCCGACTGGCGGAGCAATTCAGCCGCCAGCAATAGGTGGGGGCATCAGGACCGAAGTAACCGACCGGCATAGCCGCCAATTCGACATCCTCATTGTCACCCGCGACAGTGTGGTGGACGAGGATCGCGGATTGGTGGCTGGTGCCGTCGATTTCCTCCCCAAACCGGTGAGCAGGCCGGTGGAACCGGTTTGGGAGTCGCGATCGGCGATCAGGGTCTCACGCCGCAACCGGGTTGTAGTGGCCGGCTGACCGCGCGTGCCGGATTTTTCGCCGTCTCCGGTATCATGGGTGGCAATGTCCCGATACCGCTTCAGGAAACCATGTCTGTGCTCAGCCTAATTCTGTGGACTCCGGCCGTGGGAGCTTTGCTGCTCTCGCTGCTGCCGCCGGAGCGGATTCGACTGATCCGATCCCTCGCCATCGGCTTCGCGACTGTGGCTGGCGTGGCCAGTTGGAGTCTGGCTTTTCAGTTCGACGGAACCGCCGGAGAGTTCCGGTTCGGCGAATCCACGCCGTGGAATCCGGAACTGGGCAGTAGCTACGCCTTGGGCCTGGATGGCTTCGCGCTGCCCATGCTGATGCTGGGCACCCTGCTGACGGTGATCGCCGTTCTGGCTTCTCAGAGTCGGCAGGAGCGGGTGAAGGGCTACCACGTCTGCCTGCTGCTGTTGCAGTTCGGCATCGAGGGCGTCTTCATGGCGCGGGACTGGGTGCTGTTCTACGTGTTCTGGGAGGCGACCCTGATCCCTCTGTTCTTTCTCATCGACCAATGGGGCGGGGCGCGCCGGCACACCGCCAGCCTCAACTTCGTGCTCTACACCATGGGCGGTTCGGTGTTCATGCTGATCGCCCTGTTGGCGGTCTATACCGCGTCGCCCGAGCATTCCACCGCGATGGATTCCATGGCCCGCGCCGCCGCGGCGCTGCCTCGGGGACAGCAGACCCTGGTGCTGGCTGGCCTTTTGATCGGCTTCGGGGTCAAGATCCCGGTGTTTCCGCTGCATGGATGGCTGCCCTTGGCCCACGTGGAGGCGCCCAGCCCGGTCAGCATTCTGTTGTCAGGGGTGCTGCTCAAGATGGGCGCTTACGGCCTATTGCGGGTGGTGGGCATGTTGCCGGATGGCGTCGCGGCTCTTCAACCCCTGCTGTTGGCGCTGGCTTTGGTCAGCATCCTCTACGGCGGCCTGCTGGCCTGGCGCCAGACCGACCTCAAGGCGATGGTCGCCTATTCCTCCATCAGCCACATGGGCGTGGTGGTGCTGGGCATCGCCTGCCTCAACCCGGCCGGCCTGCTGGGCGCAAGCCTGCAAATGAGTGCCCATGGTTTGGTGGCCGGTTCCCTGTTCCTGCTGGTCGGCCTGATGTACGAACGGACCCACACCCGAGAACTGGCGGATTACGGCTGTCTGGCGCAGCAGGCGCCGCGCTTCGCCGTACTCACCACGACGGCGCTGTTGGCGGCATTGGGGCTGCCCGGCACGGCGGGTTTCGTGGCTGAACTGCACACCCTGATCGGCGGCCTGGCGCGCTGGGGCTGGTGGGTACTGCCGCTGCTGCTGAGTGTTTTGATCAGCGCCGCCTATGCCGTCCGCACCATCGTCCGCCTCTGCACCGGTCCGATCCGGCCCGCGACGCAGCGTCTCGCCGACCTGCGCGGTCACGAATTGGTGGCGGCCTGCCTGTTGGTGGCTGGAATCCTGGTGCTGGGCGTGGCGCCGGGGCCGCTGATCGGGATTGTCTCCGGAGCGGTCGAGAATCTGGCCGCGCGGTTTGGCGAGGTGCATTTGTTGGCGGCGCGGTGATCCAGGGTGATGAGTTAGCCCACGTGACGCCCTGCCGATCAGTGCAACCGTCGCCGGTGGTCAAGATTCCCTTGCCGCCGCCAGCAGCTCCTCCGCATGGGTCAGGGTCGATTCGGTGATCTTGACGCCGCCCAGCATGCGGGCGATTTCCCGGATGCGTTCATCCGGCTCCAGCCGGCGCACGCCGGTGCGGGTCTTGCCGCCGTCGGCGGTCTTTTCCACCAGCAGGTGATGGTGGCCTTGGGCCGCCACCTGGTGCAGATGGGTGATGCAAAACACCTGGCGGCCGCCCGCCACGGTGCGCAGTTTCTGGCCGACGATCTCCGCCACGCCGCCGCCGATACCGGTGTCCACTTCGTCGAAAACCAGGGTAGCCACGGATTTGGAATCGGTGGCGGCAACCTGGATCGCCAGGCTGAGGCGGGACAGCTCACCGCCCGATGCGACCTTGCTCAGCGGCCGCGGCGGCAAGCCGGGGTTGGCGCTGACGGTGAATTCGATGCGGTCCCAACCGTGGGCGGAGGGGGGTGACGCGGGTTCGGCGCTCAGTTCGACCCGGAACTGGCCCTGGGGCATGCCCAGTTCGCGGATCAGCCCGGTGATGCGCTCTTGCAGGGTTTGGGCCGCCGTCTCGCGCCGCTGCGACAGCGCCGTCGCGGCGGCGCGGTAGCGTTGCAGCAGTTGTTCGCAGCGGTTTTCCAACTGGGCGATGGTTTCCGAGCTGTGTTCCAGCCCGTCCAGTTCCCGCCGCAATCCGGTCAGATGGGCTTTCAGTTCCTGCGGCGCGGTGTGGTGCTTGCGGGCCAGCCGGTGGAAATCCCCCAGCGTGTCGTCCAGCCAGGTCAGCCGGGCCGGGTCGGCTTCCAGCCGGTCCAGTTGCCGGCGCAGTTCGTGGGTGACGTCCTTGACCAGGATCTGGGCTTCCCGCAGCTGTTGCGGCAGTTCGGCCAACTCCGGCACCAGCCGGGCGATGTCTTCCAGCCCGTTGATCGCCTGGTGCAGCGAGGCGTTGACGCTATGGCGCTCGTCGTCGTACAGCAGCTCGATCTGGCTCTGGCCGGTGGTCAGGATACGGCCGACGTTGGCCTGCAGGGTCTGTTCCTCACTGAGTTCCTGGTAATCCAGCCGCTCGATGTCGTGCTGTTCCAATTCGTCGATCTGAAACCGCAGCAATTCTTCGCGGGCGGCGCCGTCGGCGGCGGATTTCCGGAGCCGCTCCAGTTCCTCGCTGGCGGCGCGCCAGTCCCGGTAGATGCTCTGCAATTCGGCCAGGGCCTCGCCGTTGCCGGCGGATTCGTCCAGCAGCCGACGTTGTTCCTGATTCTGCAATAAATGCAGATGGGCGTGCTGGCCGTGGATTTCCACCAGCTTGGAGGCTAGCTCCTGCAAGGCCTGCAGGGTCGCCGGGCGGTTGTTGATGAAGGCGCGGGAGCGGCCGTCCTGGCTCACCACCCGCCGCACCAGGCACAGGCCGCCTTCGTCGGTCAATTCGTTGTCGGCCAGCCAGGCGGCCGCTTCCGGGGCGTCGTCGAGGTCGAATTCCAGGTTGATCTCGGCCTTGTCGGCACCGGGGCGGATCAGCCCGGAATCGGCCCGATCGCCCAAGGCCAGCCCCAAGGCATTCATGAGGATGGACTTGCCGGCGCCGGTCTCGCCGGTCAACACGATGAGCCCGCGCTCCAGTTCCAGCGACAGGGATTCGACCACCGCCAGGTCCTTGATGGTGAGGTGGGTCAACATGGCGTTTCGTTGGGATAGCCACCGCTCCAGTTGAGCTTGGCGCGGAGGATCTGGAAGAAGTCGTGGTCGCCCGGATGCAGCATGCGAAACGGCTGGGGATCGGTGGCGATGCGGATGGTGTCGTGCACCTTCACATCGGGGATGGCGAAGCTGTCGCAGGCCATCTGGGCGGCGAACTGCCGGCTGGGGCGGAAGGTCACGTCCACCACGCTGTCGGCGGAGATGACTACCGGGCGGTTGCTCAGGGTGTGGGGGTTGATGGGCACCAGCACGATGGCCTTCAGGGTGGGATAGAGGATCGGCCCGCCGCCGGACAGCGCATAGGCGGTGGAGCCGGTCGGAGTCGAGACGATCAGTCCGTCGGAGCGCTGGCAGTTGAAGAAGCTGCCGTCGATGTGGGTCACGATCTCGATCATGCGGGTGGCGTTGGAGCTGCGCACCACCACGTCGTTGACCGCGGTGCGCTCATGGATCACTTCGCCTTGGCACAGGATCTTGGCCCGCAGCAACTGCCGTTCCTCGGAGTGGTACTGGCCCGCCAGAATCTGGTCCAGCCGGGCGAATACCTCGTCGGGGGAGATGTCCACCAGAAATCCCAGCCGGCCCAGGTTGACCCCCACCAGGGGTACCCGGTGGTCAGCCATGGCCCGCGCCGCGCTCAGCAAGGTGCCGTCGCCGCCCACCACCACCGCCAGATCGGCCTCCCGGCCCAGCCGGTCGAGCGCTGAGGAAGGCAGTGGGGCCAGCAGTTGTTCGGCGCAGTCGGCGTCGACCGTAACCGCTAGCCCCCGGGCGGTCAGGTGGCGGTAGATCAGCGGCACCAACTCACCGATGCGGGGCGCGTCGGGCTTGCCGATCAGGGCAATCCGTCGGAAGGGAGTATCCAGGTCGGCGGGCAAGGGGCGATCCTAACGGGCGGTTATGGTGATCGGGCGTTCACGCTCGGGACTGCAGGTAGTTTTCCAGGCCCATGGCCTCGATCAGGCCGAGCTGGATTTCCTGCCAGTGCAACCGGCGTTCGTGGCACTCCAACAGCGTCTCCAGCAACGCGCGGGAAACCGAGTCGGACCAACGCTCGCACGATGCCAGGGCCTGCCGTAGCACCGCCAGCAAGAGCGTTTCCATCTTGCGGGCGGCGGCGAGCATTTCGGCCGGATTCTCGCCGATGTGGAGATAGCCCAGATTGCCAAGATCAGGGCGGCCGTCGAAGAATAGGATGCGTTCGATCAGGGCATCGGCCTGTTTCATGGCGGCCGTTGAATGTGCGGTCTGTTCCCGGTTGAGGCGGTGAAATCCCCAATTTCCCAACATTCTGGCATGCAGAAAATACTGGTTGATGGCGATGAGTTCGCCGCCAAGCACCTGATTAAGCGCGTCGATGACCGCGCGATTGCCTCGCATCTGGGCTGTTCTCCGGGGAAGGGCTCAACGCCTTGGCCACGACTGGCAGGAAGCGCTGGCGCGCAATGGTATGAGCTTCTTGACACTTAATCTAGCGGTTGTTAATTTGGCACTCTCTCCCTCTGAGTGCTAATCATCTTGTCGCCGCCGTGACTCGTGCCGCCAAGTTTCCAGACCTGAGCGATCGGGCGCAACACCTGTTGAAGATCTTGGTGGAGCGTTACATCTACGACGGCCAGCCGGTAGGATCTCGTTCCCTGTCGAAGGAGGCGGGTCTCAATCTGAGTCCCGCGACCATCCGCAACGTCATGGCGGACTTGGAAGATCTTGGGCTGATCACCGCTCCTCATACTTCCGCCGGCCGCATGCCCACGGTCACCGGCTACCGCTTTTTCGTTGACTCCCTGCTGACCGTGCAGCCCTTGGAACAGCAGGTGGTGCGACAGCTTCAGCAGGATCTGGCCAGCCCCGGCGATCCCGACGATCTGCTGGAAGCCGCCTCGCGGCTGCTGTCCGACGTGACCCACATGGCGGGCTTGGTGCGGGTGCCCCGCCCGGAGGGCGCCACTTTTCGCATGATCGAGTTCCTGCCGCTGTCGGAGCAGCGGATCCTGGTGATCCTGGTGACCAACACCCAGGAGGTGCAGAACCGCATCATCTATCCGGGTCGAAGTTTCAGTCCGGCCGAGCTCACCGCCGCCGCCAATTATCTCAACGCGGCCTTCGCTGGCAGGGCCTTGTCGGAGATTCGCGACATCCTGCTGAAGGACTTGCAGGAGGACCGCGATCGCTTGAATCAGGAGGTGCTGCGGGCGGTGGAAATTGCCGATCTGGCGTTCCAGGATAGCGGCCAGACCCGGCGCAAGCCGTTTCTGGTGACCGGCGAAACCAATCTGATGGACTTCGACGAACTGGCGGACCGCGACCGGCTGCGTGGCCTGTTTTCCGCCTTCCGGCGCAAGGAAGACCTGGTTCACCTGCTGGATCGCTGTCTGGAAACTCCGGGCATCAAGATCTTCATCGGCGAAGAGTCCGGCTACCAGGTGCTCGACCATTGCAGCCTGGTTACCTCGTCCTACGCCGTCGCGGGCGGGGGCTTCGGTGTGATCGGAGTCATCGGGCCGACCCGCATGGCGTACGAAAAAGTCATCCCGCTGGTGGACGTCACCGCAAAATTGTTGGGGGCGGCCTTGAACCAGAAATCTTTGTCCCCATCTTAAGCCCCGGTACTTTTTCCCTACGCGGCGCGCTCCAGCCAGAGCGGAGCCGCCCATTGTCTATCAGGAGTTTGTGTCAGATGAGTGAAGAACAGTCCTTGCAGGCCACCGCCCCGGCCGGCGAGCCGACCGTGCCGCTTGCCGGAGCCCCCGCCGAAACTGCCGAGACCGCCGCCGAAGCGACCCCGCTGGAGCAGTTGGGCGAACAGTTGATCCTCGCCACTCGGCGCGCCGAGGAAAACTGGGACCGGCTGGTCCGGGTTCAGGCGGAAATGGAGAACCTCCGGCGCCGTACCGAAAAGGAAGTCGCCGATTCCCGCAAATTCGCATTGGAGCGCTTCGCCAAGGAATTGCTGGTGGTGCTGGACAGCCTGGAACTGGGTATCCAGGCCGCGGCCGGCGACAATGCAGAAGTGGCTAAGTTGCGCGAAGGGAACGAGCTGACCTTGAAGCAGTTCCTGGCGGTGCTGGACCGGTTCAGCGTGCAGCCCATCGATCCCTTGGGGCAGCGCTTCAACCCGGAATTGCACCAGGCCATGGCCATGCAGCCCAGCGTCGACGCCGAGCCCAACACGGTGGTCAAGGTGTTCCAGAAGGGCTATGTGCTCAACGACAGGCTGCTGCGGCCCGCCATGGTGGTGATCGCCCAGGCCGTCGATCAGGCTCCTCATTTAGACGAGACGGCTTGAAATGTGACGGCCGGCCCCCATATCCGCACCACTTCTTACTAAATCCCTCGAATTGAGAGCCTGGAGACCACAGCAATGGCAAAAATCATCGGAATCGACCTGGGTACCACCAACTCCTGCGTGGCGGTCCTCGAAGGCGGCAAGGCCCGTGTCATCGAGAACGCCGAAGGCGCCCGCACCACGCCCTCCATCATCGCCTACTCCGGCGATGGCGAGGTGCTGGTGGGCCAGTCGGCCAAGCGCCAGGCGGTGACCAATCCCAAGAACACCCTGTTCGCCGTGAAGCGCCTGATCGGCCGGCGCTTCAAGGACGACGTGGTGCAGAAAGACATCAAGATGGTGCCTTACAAAATTGCCGAAGCCGACAACGGCGACGCCTGGATCGACGTCAGTGGCCGGAAGATGGCGCCGCCGGAAGTCTCCGCCCGCGTCCTGATGAAGATGAAGAAGGACGCCGAGGCCTTCCTGGGCGAGGAGATCAAGGAAGCCGTCATCACCGTGCCGGCCTATTTCAACGATTCCCAGCGCCAGGCCACCAAGGACGCCGGCCGCATCGCCGGGCTGGAGGTCAAGCGCATCATCAACGAGCCCACCGCGGCGGCTTTGGCCTACGGCATGGACAAGAGCCGCGGCGATCAGAAGATCGCGGTGTATGACCTGGGCGGCGGCACCTTCGACATCTCCATCATCGAGATCGCCGAAGTGGACGGCGAGCACCAGTTCGAGGTGTTGTCCACCAATGGCGACACCTTCCTGGGCGGCGAAGACTTCGACCTGCGGGTCATCGATTACCTGGCGGAGGAATTCAAGAAGGAGCAGGGCATCGACCTGCACAACGATTCCCTGGCTTTGCAGCGCCTCAAAGAGGCGGCCGAGAAGGCCAAGATCGAGCTGTCCTCCAGCCAGCAGACCGACATCAACCTGCCCTATATCACCGCCGATGCCGCGGGTCCCAAGCACCTCAACATCAAACTGACCCGTACCAAGCTGGAATCCTTGGTGGAGGATCTGATCGACCGCACCAAGGGACCCTGCCTGACCGCGCTCAAGGATGCCGGGCTCAAGGCCAGCGAGATCGACGAGGTGATCCTGGTGGGGGGCCAGACCCGCATGCCCAAGGTGCAGGACTTCGTGAAGGACATCTTCGGCAAGGAACCCCGCAAGGACGTCAACCCGGACGAGGCGGTCGCGCTGGGCGCGGCGATCCAGGCCGGCGTGCTGGGCGGCGAGGTCAAGGACGTGTTGCTGCTGGACGTGACCCCGCTGTCTTTGGGTATTGAAACCCTGGGCGGCGTCATGACCAAGCTGATCGAGAAGAACACCACCATCCCCACCAAGACTAGCCAGGTGTTCTCCACCGCCGAGGACAATCAGTCGGCGGTGACGGTGCATGTGCTTCAGGGCGAGCGCGAGATGGCGCGGGACAACAAGTCGCTGGGCAAGTTCGACCTGTCCGACATCCCGCTGGCGCCGCGCGGCGTGCCCCAGATCGAGGTGACCTTCGACATCGACGCCAACGGCATTCTCCATGTGTCGGCCCGCGACAAGGCCACCGGCAAGCAGCAGTCCATCGTCATCAAGGCGTCCAGTGGCTTGTCGGAGGACGAAGTGAAGCGCATGATCCGTGAGGCGGAGATGCATGCCGAGGAGGACAAGAAGATTCACGAGCTGGTGCAGGCCCGCAACCAGGCCGACGGCATGATCCATGCCTCCCAGAAGAGCATGCACGAACTGGGCGATAAAGTGCAGGCGGACGAGAAGAGCAAGATCGAGGCGGCCATCGAGGAACTGAAGAAGGCGATCCACGGCGACGACAAGGAAGAGATCGACCGCAAGACCGAGGCTTTGGCAGAAGTGTCCGGCAAGTTGGCGGAACGACTGTACGCCCAGAAGTCGGCGGAAGGCGGTGCTGCCGGAGGTCCCGAAGCCGGCTCGGCTGGCCAGGCGGAGGAAAAACCGGCAGACGACGTGGTGGACGCCGAGTTCGAAGAAGTGAAAGACAAGAAATAGCGCCGGCCTCTGTCGGTCCCTAAACCCTGACCAGCCGCCGCGGGTGTGTAGCCCGCGGCTTTTATCCGTTATGGCCAAAGAAGACTACTACGAATTGTTAGGCGTGCCGCGCAACGCAAGCGACAGCGACATCAAGAAAAGCTTTCGCCGCTTGGCCATGAAATATCATCCGGACCGTAACACCGGCAATCCGGATGCCGAGGAAAAGTTCAAGAAGATCAAGGAGGCCTACGAGATCCTGGCGGATCCCAAGAAACGTTCGGCCTACGACCAGTTCGGCCATGCCGGGGTTGATCCCTCCATGGGCGGTGGCGGCCACGGTTTCAATGCCGATTTCAGCGACATCTTCAGCGATGTGTTCGGCGACATCTTCGGTGG
>VEPB01000426.1 GCA_012026715.1 Methylococcaceae bacterium
ATTCAGTTTCTTGAAGTGGTCCAGGTCGAACATGACCACCGACAGCGGACGGTTCTCCCGGAGGCACTGTTCCAGATCGCCGGCCAGTTGTTCCAGGCTCTGGCGGCGGTTGGACAGCCCCGTCAACGGGTCACGGGTGGCCTGGCGATACATGGCCAACAGCATGGCCAGCTGGTTGACGGAAGCGAAGCCCGCGATCAGCGCCAATACCGCCATCAACCAGAGCGTGTTGAAGGCTTCCACGCCACTGCCGATGCCCAGGCGGTATTGCGCCACTGCCTGAATGCCCAGCAGAGTCCCGCTATAGGCGCCGATCTCGGCGATCGTCAGCGGAAACACCGCCAGCATGCCGACGATCATGAACGGGAAGAATTGGTAACCGGCAACGGCTCCGCCGTAGCCGTGCTGGACGATGAGACCGTTCCAGAACTGTTGCACGGCGGTCAGGATCAGGAACAGCGCGGCCAGCCGCGCTTGAGCGAAGGGCAGGGAGTAGGGGCTGCTGGAGGGAAGCGCCAGCCAGATCAATCCCGAGCCTGCGGCGATGCGGCCCCAGGCGATGGATTGAAAGAGCTCGGCCGGAACCAGGGCCTGATCCACCACAATCCAGGCTGGAATCGCCAGCCCCAGGATGCGGGCGATGACATCAATCCTGCGATGCAGGATTTGCGCTCGGGTCTGGCCGAAATGGCGTCCATGCCGGGCAGATCGACCTAGGTCCTGCCAGTTGTCGGTCTTGCCGGTGTCGCGGTTGGATCCGCCGATCGCCATGATGCCCCCGCTGGGCGTGTCGTTTTAGTTTCCGAAAACAATAGCCCAATTGCGGTCCTGACGGAAATGCCAGGGATGTTGCCGGGCGCTCGCCGATGCAACAGCAACGCCAGGCATCGTCCGGACGCAACGATCGCTCTGCCGGTCGCGCCAGCGGAGTTCCGTGCCGGCCGTTGTTCCAGGCCGGGGTGGCTGTCCGGTAGAACTTCTGCCGGGGAGTCGGGCTTTCGGGATGGCGGCGGTGCGGCGGGCCTGTAGCCCGATGGGATTTTCCGTTTTTCGCACTTTTGATTTTGGGGCTTGATATTGGCCGATAACCGGTATTGATCAGTCGCCTTGGATTATTGATGCCCGTTATTAAGAGGCCGGATGAGGTATTGGTAGCGGCCGGACTGTGTCGGAACGCATCCCGCGGTTAATCACCCAATAAGTCGTCAGCAGGTGGCCGGTGAGCTGACCGAGCCTGCAATGTCATTGAGTTACTTTGTTTTCCTCCGGCGACCGCCGAAATCTTGCCGGGCACACGATTCCAATATGTATCGATCATTGACAAGTCAGGACAGGCTCCTAAGCCGCGGGGATGTTGGGGTTATGTGAGAGAGCTGAGTAACTCCATCCAGATCTTCTCAAGGCGATCGCAGAAACCCCCATATTTATTATGCAAAGGGCAGTTTTGGCGCCCTTCAGCCGTGGCGTTTGGACCCGTCGCGTCGCCGTGGAGGCTGCGGAGCGGCCAAGGCGGTCTCGCTGTTTGCTTCGATGCAAAACTTACAGGATTCGGGTATTTTGCTCGCCTCCGCTAATCCGTCTCTGCCGATTCGATGTCTTCGAAAAATGTCTCCGCATGACTATCAAGCGGGTCCGACCTGCAATCGGGTTCGGCAGAATAGCAATTCGGCTGGGCGGCAAGGCTAAAATCCCATCTTAATTTCAGGATTTTTGGGCGGTTAATCAGGTGGTCGGGTTATCCTGGGCATCGGTGTCGCCTGATGGCGACAATTTCAATGGGTATCACCATTATGTTACGGTACCCTTCCTGAGTGTTTTTCGCGCGACTATCCAAATCTCCGACTATTAAGGCTCTGCCTTGGCCATTTTGGGAACACGACCATGGAAAATCGAATCGGCATCGTCAAACAGGTTAACGGGACAGCGTATGCGGTTGTTGCGGATGGCAGCAAACGCGAGCTCCACGCCAATAGTCCGGTTTATCCCAACGAAACCATCGAGACGGCGGACGGCAGCGCGATTGCAATTGTTCTGGCCAACGGCAAGCTGCTGGACCTTGGGCGGAATGACCGGATGGACCTCGACACGGCCGTGGGTCCGGAAGGCGCCGGCAAGAATCGGAGTTCCGAGGTGCCGCACGATGTCACGCCTGCGAAGCCGAGTTTGACGGTCGAACAGATTCAACAGCTGATTCTTGAGGGCGCCGATCCGACCGCGATCGCCGAGGCCACGGCGGCGGGCAATGTTGCTGTGAGCGTGCCGGCGCAGTCCGACGAGGGCGGGCACTCCTTTGTCTCGATCGACTACAGCCAGCCCAGGGTGGCTCCGGAGAGCGGTTTCGAAACCAAGGGCATCAGCTACCAATTTTCGCCAACGCGGCCTGAGCAGTTCATCCTTCAGGTTTCCGGGTCAGCGCTTTCGCCAAACCCTGCGCCGGGCAATCACCCGCCGCAGCCGCAGGACGACAACGCCACCGGGGCGGCGGACGACGCCCTGACCACGCCGGAAGACACCGCGCTGACCATCGCGCCGGCGACCCTGCTGGCCAACGACAGCGACCCGGACGGCGACCCGCTGACCATCGTGTCGGTGCAGAATCCCCCCCCCGGCACCGTGCCCCTGGGTGCCGACGGCCAGATCGTGTACACCCCGACGGCCGACTACAACGGCCCGGCGAGCTTCACCTACACGGTGCGGGCCCCGGCCGGAGCCACCGCGACGGCGACGGTGCCCATCAACGTCACCCCGGCGAACGACCCGCCGGCCGATCCGCTGGATCCCGCCGCCATCGGCGAGCATGTCGCCGAAG
>VEPB01000487.1 GCA_012026715.1 Methylococcaceae bacterium
ATCATCGGCGATCGAGGATGGGTTGGGCATGGCGGCATGGTATCAAGAGTTGTTCGGTGTCGCTATGACAACAACATTGACCTTCTCGCCGTCCTTCCCTGGCGTCCCGGCATGGCCCGGCGCGGCATGTGGTTACTTGTCGGAATCGAGGGGGTAGCGCAGCCGTGGGGCGCTTACAGCAAACCGCGTCCGGAGGTCGCTTCATTGCGCGGGTCAGGTTGCAACGCGGGCCGTCGCGGCCTCGGGTAGGGGGGCAGCCAACGGACGTGGTTTGCGGGATCGGCGAGTTGTCAGCTCGGCGGACAGGCCCCGGTGCGTCCGTCGGTCCGCTTGCTGATCAAGGTCAGCTGGGGTGTGGTTGCGGTCCGGATACGGAGGTCACGCTGGCACTCCGGACAGGAATACGCGTGGGTCTCCTGACTGGCCTTGTACGAAAAGGAGATCGGCCAAGTGATCTCGACCCGGAACACACAACCGCAAAACCCGCAGGTTTGCTGGAAATCGCTGCGGGTCAGCGGATGCGTTGGTGTGATGGACGGTTGCATGGCGATACGAGGACCTGAAAACCACTGTCGGGATCGATGGCAATGCGCCCGCCCTGATTTCGTGACGGGGCCAATCGTCAGGCGGGCGCCGGCCTGACATCCTCCGGCGAGGCGTGTGGATAGCAAGTCGCCGGGAGGGGATGGCCAAGCCGGAGCCCGGTCGTTATGCCCCTGATGAATCTGTCAGGGACGATGCGCTTTTCCCAAACAAATGTCCAGCGAACCTGCACCCCGAAAAATTCATTAGGCCTTTCATCTCAAAGGGAGTATCCTGATTGAAGTTTGTCGCGGCGTTAGACCGGTCTCGCCCCGAGGATACGGTATCTCCCGCGCGGTCCCTGTCTCTAGGCATCTGCTGTTCCGCTTCCTCCTGCAAACCACACGCGGTGCGTCCTCGCCGGATCGCCCTGTGGTCCTCTAAACCCAATTGCTCCCGCTTAACCGGTACTGCGCACTCTCTGTGCACGAGGCCGGAGCCAGGAAACCAACGATGACATTCAAATCCCTTGGACTCTCCGACCCTCTTCTTCGCGCTGTCGCGGAGCAGGGCTACAGTGCTCCAACCCCGATCCAGTCGCAGGCGATCCCGGCGATCCTCAAAGGCAGGGATCTTCTGGCGGCGGCCCAAACCGGCACGGGCAAGACCGCCGCATTTACCTTGCCGTTGCTGCAGCGCCTCGGCGACGCCGGCGAATCGATGGTTCGCAAAGGCAATGGCCCCAGGGCGCTGGTGTTGGTGCCGACTCGCGAATTGGCGAATCAGGTCAGCGAAAGCGTGGAGCTCTATGGACGCCACAGCGGGATTCGGGCGACGGCGGTGTTCGGCGGCGTCGGACTCCAACCCCAGATATCGGCCTTGCGGCGCGGGGTCGATCTCCTGATCGCGACACCCGGGCGGTTGCTCGATCTGGCGTCTCAGCGCCAGGCGAACCTTTCGGGAATCGAGATTCTGGTGCTCGACGAAGCCGATCGCATGCTCGACATGGGCTTTATCCATGATCTCAGGCGCATTCTGGAAATGTTGCCCAAAGTACGTCAGAACCTGTTGTTTTCGGCAACATTCTCGCCGGAAATCCGCAAACTCGCTCAAGGGCTGATGCATCGCCCGCTCAGTATTGAAGTGGCGCGGCGCAATGCGGCGGCGGACCGGGTCGAGCAAAGCGTCTTTCACGTCCCAGCCGCGGGTAAATCGCTGCTGCTGGCTGATTTGTTGAGCCAGCCTCGCTGGGGGCAGACCCTCGTGTTTACCAGGACCAAGCATGGCGCCAATAAGCTGGCGGAACGTCTGGGCAGCGGCGGATTCGAGGTGGCGGTGATCCATGGCAACAAGAGCCAGTCGGCAAGGACCAAGGCTCTGGCCGATTTTCAGGCGAGCCGCGTGCAGATTCTGGTGGCGACCGACATCGCGGCGCGGGGCTTGGACATTGAGCAGCTGCCCCATGTGGTCAACTTCGAGTTGCCGCACGTTCCGGAGGACTACGTGCACCGCATCGGCAGGACCGGGCGAGCCGGCGCCAAAGGGGCGGCCGTATCGCTGGTGTGCGCGGATGAACTGTCGCAGCTTCGAGGAATCGAGCGGCTGCTGGGACAGCACATCCCAGTCCAACCGGTTCCGGACACCATTGCGGCCGCCATCGGGGTCGAGTCGAGATCGAAGCCGGCACCTGCTGGTGACCGTGCTCGAACTCGGCACAACCCCCGCCGTTCCGCAGTGTCGCGGCGGGCTTCCTGAGTCCCGGTGCAACGATTGGGAGCTGCAACGCACTGAGTGGCGCGCAGATGTGGCTTTCGGATTGATGGCCATGCAGATGGATTAAGTCTTTGATTCTTTCGTGGAGCATTCGAATGAGCAAAAAATTGTATGTGGGTAACCTCAGCTACGGTATCGACAGTCGCGAGTTGGAACGACTGTTTGCTGCCCATGGCACGGTGACGTCAGCAACCCTGGTCACTGACCGCGACACCGGTCGATCCAAGGGTTTCGGGTTCGTCGAGATGGCGAACGACCAGGAGGCCCAGGCCGCCATTTCTGCCCTGAACGGCAAGGATGTCGACGGACGTCCCCTGATCGTCAACGAAGCGCGTCCAAAAGAGAGTCGTCCTGGCGGTTTTGGCGGTGGTGGTGGTCGCGGTGGTTTCGGCGGAAACCGCGGCGGTTTCGGTGGCGGGCGCCGCTAGGAATGGAAGCGCTGAAAGTCCATCCTGGAATTTTCGGCGCCAGCTGTCGGAATACGCGGTTTCCCAGCAGTTTACAGAGTCAGTGAATTGCAGCCGCCGATTTTGACCTTGCATTCCCGCGCCGCGGCAACCGCTGAATAGTTCGGCGGTTGCGATGCGCCGCTGATCGATGCGACGGTCAGCGGGCGCAGTCGCTTGCCTCGGATATCGAAGTCCCGCGACAATCCGCTGGAGGTGGGATTGGCTTAAGGTCGTCTCATGGGGTTCAGGTGAAGCAGGATCGACGCATCGCATTGCTCGGACACAGCAGCAACATGGTGGGATTACCCACCCATCTGCTGGCCAGCACGGAATTCAACGATCATCCCATCGCCCTCCACATTCACGGCACCTGCGAAGCCAACACCGGCCTGTTCCGGATGCTCGACCGTTGTCCGGATTTGGCGCGCGCCTCGAGCGTGTTCCAGGACTACATGAGCCTGGTATTCGGGTTCGAGGAGGAGCAGTACCGGGGAACCGACGCACTGGGCCGCCGCCGCTTTCACAGCAGCTACCTGCGCTTGCTGCAGGACTGGGGGTTCGACTCCAACAATCCCCAGGGAGCCGTCTTGAAAGGCTGGGTGGAAAGCCGGTTCGGCCTGTTCCCGACCTACCACAAGGCGGCGCTGGAAGGTTTGGCCACGCCGGCCTGGATCGGCTACGTGGAAGAGAAGATGAACAACCGTTACCACAACAACTGCATCTTTCTTCAGTTGGACCTGTTATACGAGTTTTGCCAATGGGCGGTGGCGCGATTCCAAATCCCTGCGGAACGCCATTTGTTGTTGTTCCGCGGTGTCGACCGACTGGATGAATTGCGTTTGATCGAAGCGGGCAACACCCGCGAGGGGGTCGTCCGGCTCAACAACATCGTCTCCTTCACCAACCGCCGCAGCACCGCCAGCGAGTTCGGCGGCTACATCATCGAAGCCCGGGTGCCGGTGGTGAAGCTGCTGTTCTTCAACGAATTGCTGGCCGATCATCCGCTGCGGGGCGAGGCCGAATATCTGGTCGTCGGTGGCGATTACCGCGTGCGGATCTCCTCATGAACAGCCTGCCCGGCGTGGAAGGCCGAGCCTTGGGGGCTTACCTGGGGCTGGCCTGCGGCGATGCCTTGGGGGCGACGGTGGAATTCATGACGCCGGCGCAGATTCGGGCTGCCCATGGGGTGCACCTCGACATCGTCGGCGGCGGCTGGCTCGGTTTGCGGCCGGGACAAGTCACCGACGACACCGAAATGTCGCTGGCGCTGGGGCAAGCGATCGTCGACCGGGGCGGCTGGGACTTGCAGGCGGTGGCGGAATCGTTCGTCTCCTGGCTGGCTGGCAAGCCGGTCGATGTCGGCAACACCTGTTATCGGGGCATCCGTCGCTATCTGACCGAGGGCACGCTCAGTTCGACGCCATGTGAACAGGAAGGCGGCAACGGCGCCTGCATGCGCAACCTGCCGGTGGCGCTCGCGACCTTGGGGCGGGACCAAGCGCTGATTTCCTGGTCGGTCGACCAATGCCACATCACCCACAACCATCACCTCTCCGATGCCGCGACGGTGGCCATGGGCCGCATGGTGCAGATCCTGGTGGCTGGCGGCGGCCGGGAGTCGTGCCGGCCGATCGCCGACCGGTTGGTGGCGGATCATCCGGAATTCCGGTTTTCCCCCTACCCGGGCCGGGCCGGCGGTTACATCGTCGACACGGTCCAGACGGTCTTGAATTTCTTCTTTGCGACCGACGACCTGGAATCTTGTATCGTGGAAACCGTCAATCGGGGCGAGGATGCCGACACCACCGGGGCGTTGGCGGGTATGCTGGCCGGCGCTTGCTACGGCGCCGAAGCCATCCCGCGGCGTTGGCTGGATCGGCTGGACCCGAACTGTCAGCGGCGCATCGGCGATCAGGTCGCCGGCTTGCTGGCGGTGGCCCGGGGCGAGTGCTAAGGTCTGAGCCGTCCTCGAGCCGGCGGGCCGTCCCTCCATCGATTCGGCGCTGCCGGCCGGTCGATGGGCACAGCCGAATCATCGGCGGATCGTGCCGATCAGTTTCCCATTCTTTCTTTTTATGGTCCCTCACGTCCATCCCCTGTTTCCCGAACGCGGACCGGAAAGGCCGCTGGCCGGGCTGTATCTCGATTTGCGTCTGCATGAGCGGGGTGAGCGGCATCGTCCCTGGGTCTATGCCAATTTTCTGTCGAGCCTGGATGGGCGGATCGCGGTCGGGGGGCGCGAAGAGGAAATGACGGTGCCCAAGGTCATGACCTCGGCCAACGATTTCCGGCTGTTGCAGGAG
>VEPB01000370.1 GCA_012026715.1 Methylococcaceae bacterium
CGGCTGGCGCCAGTCGCTGCGGCTGGCGCGCCTGGAATTGGCCCTGCAGAGCCTGGCGGGGGACGACGACCGGCTCGAACGGCGCATTCGCGAGGAATTCTCGCGCAACCGGGGCGAATTGACCGAACAGCTGCGCGATAACCGGGAAGAACTCAACAACGGCCTGCAGCGTTTCGCCGACCTGCTGGGCGGTCAGCTCTCACAACTCACCCGACGCAATACCGATTCTTTGGAAAACCTGCGGAGCGTCATCGAAGCCAAGCTCGGCGCCATTCAGAAGGACAATGCCGACAAGCTGGAGCAGGTGCGCCAAACCGTCGACGAAAAGCTGCACCATACCCTGGAGCAGCGCCTCGGCGCCTCCTTCAAACTGGTCAGCGACCACCTTGAACAGGTGCATCGGGGGCTCGGGGAAATGCAGATCCTGGCCGCCGGCGTCGGCGACCTGAAGAAGGTGCTCAGCAACGTCAAGGTGCGGGGCATCTGGGGCGAGGTCCAGTTGGAACAACTGCTGGAGCAGTTGCTGACGCCCGATCAGTACGCCCGCAACGTCGCGCCGCGGCCCGACTCTTCCGAGAGAGTCGAGTTCGCTGTTAAACTGCCGGGCCGGGGAGAAGACGGAAAGATTGTGTGGTTACCGATCGACGCAAAATTTCCGCTCCAGGATTATCAGCTGCTGCTGCAGGCCCAGGAAAACGGCGACGCGGCGGGGGCGGAAGAGGCCGGCAAGGCGCTGGAGGCCCGCCTCCGGGCGGAAGCGCGGTCGATCCGCGACAAATACCTGGAACCGCCCCACACCACCGATTTCGGCGTGCTGTTCCTTCCCATCGAAGGACTGTACGCCGAGGTTCTGCGCCGACCCGGCTTGGCCGAGGCGCTGCAGCGGGAATATCGCGTCACGATATCCGGGCCGACCACGCTGACCGCGATGTTGAACAGCTTGCAGATGGGATTCAGGACCCTGGCCATCGAAAAGCGCTCCAGCGAAGTCTGGACGTTGCTGAGCGCGGTCAAGACCGAATTTGGAAAGTTCGGCGAGATTTTGGCAAAGACCAAAAGGAAGCTGGACGAGGCGCGCAACACGATCGATCAGGCAGAAGTGCGGACCCGCCAGATCGGCCGCAAGCTGACCTCGGTGGCGGAACTGTCCGAGGAATCCAGCAAGCGATTATTGGACGGGACCGCCGACCCCGACGACATCAACCCATACGGCTGAGGCCGCGGTACTGGCGCGAACCAGACCGGCCCCGGAAGGCAACTACCGGTATGACACAGACTTTAGACGTTCGAACCAAACTCCAGGTCACCTGCCACAACTGCAGCCTAAGCGAACTGTGCATTCCGCGCGGCCTCAACCAGTGCGACATCGACCGCATCAGCCAGATCGTCGGACGCAAGAAAACCCTCCAGAAGGGCGACTACCTGTACCGCAAGGGCGACCGTTTTCGGGGGATTCTGGCCATCAAGGCCGGCACCGCCAAGATCGTCACCATGGACCAGTCCGGCAACGAGTACATGACCGCCTACCTGCTGCCCGGCGAGCTGCTGGGCTTCGATGCCCTGGCCGACGATCGCCACACCTGCTCCGCCATGGCCCTGGAGACCCTCAGTTATTGCGAGCTGCCGGCCGAGCAGCTCGATGCCCTGTGCCGGGACGTCCCCAATCTGCTGCGGGAGCTGTTCCGCCACGCCGGCAACACCCTGGCGGCCGAAACCAGCCAGATCGTGCTGGCCAAACGCCCGGCCGAGGAACGCGTCGCCGGCTTCCTCATCAATCTGTCGGACCGGCTGGCCCGTCGGGGTTTCTCGCCGCTGGATTTCCGCCTCAGCCTGACCCGCCAGGAGATCGGCAATTTCCTGGGGCTCGCCCTGGAGACGGTCAGCCGCATCCTCAAGAGCTTCGAGGACGGCGGCCTGATCGAAGTCAACTACAAGCAGATCCGTATCCAGAACCTGGATGGCCTGCGCCGCCTGTGTGCGGAATATTGACCCGCGCACCGCACCCGACGGCCCGCACCGGCCGACTCCACGATCCGCGGGTCCCAGTCTGATAAGATGACCGTTTTTTTCTGAAGCGCGAGGGTCAAGGGCTTGGCGAATTTTGTACCGGGGCAGCGCTGGATCAGCGAAACCGAGCCGGAACTGGGCTTGGGCACCATCATCGATATCCAGGGCAACCGGGTCAGTTGCCTCTTCATCGCCAGCAGCGAGCGGCGCACCTACGCAGCCGCCAACGCGCCGCTCGCCCGGGTGCGCTTCGCGGTGGGCGACAGCGTGGAAAGCGTCGACGGCTGGACCCTGCAGGTCGCCCGCCTGGAGGAATCCGAGGGGCTCATCACCTACCACGGTCGGACGTCCGGCGGCGAAGCCGGGGCGCTGGAAGAGACCGAGCTCAACCACTACCTGCAGTTTAACAAGCCGTTGGAGCGATTGTTCACCGGCCAATTGGACAGCTCGCTATCGTTCCGCCTGCGGCTGGCCACCCTGCAGAAACAGGGCGAACTGCAACGGTCCGAAGTCCGCGGCTTCTGCGGCGCCCGCACCAGCCTGATCCCGCACCAACTCTACATTGCCCACGAGGTGGCCAACCGCCACGCCCCGCGGGTGCTACTGGCCGACGAGGTGGGACTCGGCAAGACCATCGAGGCCGGCCTCATCGTTCACCAGCAGCTGCTCACCGGCCGTGCCGACCGGGTACTGATCCTGGTGCCGGCCGCTCTCCAGCACCAATGGCTGGTGGAAATGCGTCGGCGCTTCAACCTGCGGTTCAGCCTGTTCGACGACGACCGTTTCGCCGGGAGCGAGGAGGACGCCAATCCGTTCCTGGGGGAACAACTGGTGCTGTGCGACATCGGCCTGCTCGACGACGCGCCCGATCGCCAGCAACTGGCTCTCGATGCCGGCTGGGATCTGATCGTGGTGGATGAAGCCCACCACCTGCAGTGGAGCCCGGACGCCCCCAGCGAGCAATACCGGCTGGTGGAGGCCTTGGCGAGCGCCGTGCCGGGACTGCTGCTGCTCACCGCGACACCGGAGCAGCTTGGCAAGGAGAGCCATTTCGCCAGGCTGAGGCTGCTGGACCCCGACCGGTTCTACAGCTTCGAGGCCTTCCTGGACGAGGAGCGCCACTACGAGCCCTTGGCCCGCCTCATCGACCATGTGCTGAATGACGGGCACTTGGATGCTCCGACCCTGGAACAGTTGCGCCGGTGGCTGGTCCACGACCGCGCCGAAGAGCTGCTGGAACAGGCCTCCGACGGTGACCCGGACGCCCGCCAGGAACTGGTGAACCTGTTGCTGGACCGCCACGGCACCGGCCGCATCCTGTTCCGCAACACCCGCGAAACCATCAAGGGTTTCCCCCGTCGCGAGGCGGCCTTCTATCCCCTGCCCTGGCCGCCGCAGTACCAGCCTCCGGAAATCGGCAGTCCGGTCGACCATCTGCTGTTTCCGGAACGTCATTACCGCAGCCTGGCGGGAGAAGACAGCCCGCCCTGGTGGCGGATGGATCCACGGGTACCGTGGCTGATCGAACAGGTCCGGAAGCTGCGCCCGGCCAAGGTTTTGGTGATCTGCGCCAAGGCCCAGACCGCCATCGACCTGGAGGACGCCATCCGGACCCTGGCCGGCATTCCGACCGCCGTGTTTCACGAAGGATTGAGCATCTTCGAACGCGACCGCGCCGCCGCCTGGTTCGCCGACGATGACGACGGCGCCCAGCTGCTGGTGTGCTCGGAAATCGGCAGCGAAGGCCGCAATTTCCAGTTCGCCCATCACCTGGTGCTGTTCGACCTGCCGCTGGTGCCTGACCAGTTGGAACAGCGGATCGGCCGGCTGGACCGCATCGGCCAGACCGAAACCATCCGGCTGCATGTCCCCTATCTGGATGGTTCGGCGCAAGCCGTCATGATGCAGTGGTATCGCGATGGGCTCGACCTGTTCGACCACAACTGCCCCGCCGGCCCCGCGGTATTCGCCCGGCTCCGGGCCGAACTGGAGGAGCTACTCCGAGCCCCCGGCGGCGACCGGCTGTCGGAGCTGATCGCGCGATCCGGCCGGTTGCGGGACCAGATTCTCGGCGAGTTGCACGACGGCCGCGATCGCCTGCTGGAACTCAACTCCTGCCGGGCCGATCGCGCCGAAGCACTCGCTGACGCGATTCGCGCCGAAGAGGCCGGTGACGACCTGTGGGACTATCTGGAGCAGGTGCTCGATGTCTACGGCGTAGCGGTCGAAGAACATTCCGACCGCTGCCACATCCTGCTGCCGGGCGACCACATGCGGGTCTCCCATTTCCCGGAACTGCCCGAAGACGGCATCACCGTCACGGTGAGTCGCGCCATCGCCCTGGCCCGCGAGGACATGTTGTTCCTGACCTGGGAACACCCCATGGTCAGCGGCGCGATGGATCTGATCCTGAACAGCGAGCATGGCAATGCGGCCTTCGCCCTGGTCCGCCACGACGACCTGGAGCCGGGCAAGCTGCTGCTGGAAGCCGTCTACCAGGTGGAATGCGCGGCCCCGCGCGCCCTCAACATCGGCCGCTATCTCCATCAGGGCGTGATTCGGCGACTGGTGGACAGCGATCTGGCCGACCTCGGCGCCTTGACTGGCCGGCTCGAGGAAATTCCTGGACCGATCGACAAGGAACAGGTTGCGGCCCTGCTGCGAGCCCATCGCAAGACGGTGGAGACGATGCTGGGGCGGTGCGAGCTGGGGGTGCAAAAACTGCTGCCCGGCATCGTCGCCGACAGCGTTAAAGCCATGCTCGACGCCGCCACCGCCGAGCTCAAGCGGCTGGCCGCCCTGCGCAAGGTGAATCCGTCGGTGCGCCAGGAGGAACTCGACCAACTCAAACAGAACGCCATGGACGTGCACGGCCATCTGCAGGCCTCCCGCTTGCGTCTGGACGCCGTGCGGGTTCTACTCAGCACCTGACCCGCCTTCCGCCACCCCCTCGATTCGCCATGCCCCAACAGACTCTCATCTTCGACAAGGAACTCATCCGGCGCTACGACCGCCAGGGCCCGCGCTACACCTCCTACCCGACCGCGGTGCAGTTTACCGGGGGCTTCGGCAACGCCGACTATTGCCGCCATGCCGCCGCCACCAACAGCTCGGCGGCGCCGGCACCGCTGTCGCTGTATTTTCACATCCCGTTCTGCGCGACGGTCTGCTATTACTGCGCCTGCAACAAGATCGTCACCAAGAACCGCGCCCATACCATCAAATACCTGGACAGCCTGTTCCGCGAAGTGGAGCGGCAAGGAGCGCTGTTCGATCGCAGCCGCAAGGTGGAGCAGTTGCACTGGGGTGGCGGTACGCCGACGTTTCTCGATCCGGATCAGATGCAAGCCTTGATGGATCATACCCGGGCCCACTTCAACCTGCATGAGGACGACGAGGGGGAGTACTCCATCGAGATCGATCCGCGCACGGTGGACATGCCGAAGGTCGCTCTGCTGCGGCGCCTGGGATTCAACCGGCTGAGCCTCGGAGTGCAGGATTTCGAGCCGGAAGTGCAGCAGGCGGTCAACCGCATCCAGTCGGAGCAACAGACCCTGGACATCCTCGCTGCGGCCCGGGTTGAGGGGTTCCAGTCCATCAGCATCGACCTGATCTACGGCCTGCCCCTGCAGAGCCGCGACAGCTTCGACCGCACCCTGGACAAGATCATCGGCGCCGGCCCCGACCGCATCTCGGTATTCAACTACGCCCACCTGCCGCAGATGTTCAAGACCCAGCGCCAGATCGACGAAGCGACCCTGCCGCGCCCCGAGGTCAAGCTACAGATACTCCAGCTGGCCATCGAGCGCTTGACGGCGGCCGGCTACCTCTATATCGGCATGGACCACTTCGCCAAACCCGACGACGAATTGGCGATCGCCCAGCGGGAAGGCAAGCTGTCCCGCAATTTCCAGGGCTATGCCACCCATGGCGATTGCGACATCATCGGACTCGGCGTCAGCGCCATCGGCCGGGTGGGCGACAGCTACAGCCAGAACGAGCGGGAGATCGAGCTGTATCAGCAGCGCGCCGACTCCGAGGGACTGGCGGTGTTCCGCGGGATCACGCTCGCCCCCGACGACAGGCTCCGGCGAGCGGTCATCAACCAGCTGATCTGTCACTTCGAGCTGGACTTTCAAAAGGTCGAATCCGACTTCCGCATCCGCTTCAGCGATTATTTTGCCGGTGAATTGCAGGCACTCCAGGAGATGCGAAGGGACGGCCTGCTGGAACTCGGCGCTAGCGGCCTGACCGTGCTGCCCGCCGGCCGCCTGCTGATTCGCAACATCTGCATGGTGTTCGACCGCTACCTTACGGCCAGCTCCGGCGATCAGCCGCGCTTCTCCAAGGTAATCTGACCGGACCGAGGCATCCAGCCGGCGTTTTATGAGTGGCAAAATCTGAGATGTGGGACGCCCCGACGGCCGGTTTGATGGATTTTTCAACGAGGGAACGACGCGCGGTTTCCTCCGACCATCGGAGCCATTAAGATTCCTCCATCCAGTCCAAACCACCCGCAGCGGGGGAATCTCGTGAACTCCGACCTGATCGACCTCTATGACGACCTTGACGCGGCTCCGCCCAAGGCTCCGGTTCGGTGGGCCAAGACCTTGCTGGGCCTGTTGCTGGTCGCTGCGCTCTGGGCAGGCTGGACATTCCGCGATCAGTCTCCGCTGATTGCCGGCGAGGGCCTCGGCTACGGATTGGGGATCGCAGGACTGGCGCTGCTACTGCTGTCGCTTCCGTTCGCCGTGACCCGCCGGGCGACTCAAACTGCGGCGTTACGGTACCGGCTGGCGGCACTGCTGGGATTGACGGCTCCGGTGCTGGTGCTGTATCACGCCAACTTTCATTGGGGCATGCCC
>VEPB01000356.1 GCA_012026715.1 Methylococcaceae bacterium
AAATCACCGTCGCCACGCTGGTCAATTCGGGCGGACGTGCCAGCGCATAACCACCGCGGGCGCCGCGGGTGGATTTGACAATCTGGGTCTTGGCCAGGCTCTTGAGGATTTTGCTCACGGTCGGCGTCGCCACTCCGGTGATTTCAGCCAGCCCGGCCGCGGTGTGAACCTGCTGAGCATCGCGCGCCATCTGGCCCAGAACCACGATGGCATAGTCGGTCAGTTTGCTGATACGAAGCATCGTCCCCCTCCTCTATTGAGGACCATTTTAGTCCCATTTAAATAGCTGAGTAAAGCAGTCCCACGGAATGGGGCGGAGAAACCATTTGTTGCGGTATTATGTTGTCTTTACGCGACACCCCTTGCCCGACCCTTCAGCCACCAGGAAATCCCGTGACCTCTCCTTTTCGTTTCTATGGACGTTCGCCAGGCTTGTCGTTGTTAATATTGGTGGCAAGCCTGTTGTGGCAGACGCTTGCACGTGCCGACACCCCTTCGATCACTCAGGAGGACCCGGTAGCCGCCGGCTTGCAAGGCATGATCCGCGAGGCAACCCACCCCCGCTTGAAATGGGCCAATATCCTCGATGTTCAGGCGGCGCTCGACCAACTCTATCAAGGCCGCAGCTACCGGCCGCTGTGGGTCGACAACGGCCGCGCCACAGGCCAGGCGACCCGACTGATCGAGGCCCTGGAGCATGCTCGCGAAAACGGGCTGAGCAACGAAGATTACGACAGCGATGCGCTCAAGCTATGGTCGACCGAGTTAGCCTCCGGGCCGGCACCGGCCAAGATCGTGTCGTTCGATCTGGGCTTGAGCGTCGCGGTCATGCGCTATGCCTCCAACCTCTATGTCGGCCGGGTCAATCCGCGCCACGTCAATTTTGGCCTCGACATCGAGCCGAAGAAGCTCGACCTGCCCCAGTTTCTGGCCGAACTGTCGCGCTCCGAGGCTCCGGCGGAACGTCTACAGGCCCTGGAACCGAAACTGAAGTTCTACGAACACTTGAAGGCCGCTCTGGCGCGTTACACCGAACTGGCGGCCGCTACATCCAGGGACGTTCTCGAACTGCCCAACAAATTCAAACTGGGCGGGCATGATTCCCAGGTGCCCAAGTTGCGCAGCCTGCTGGTGGCCCTGGGCGATCTCACCGAAGGGACTGAAAATCAACACCCTGAGGTTTACGACAAAGCCTTGGAAGAAGGCGTCAAGCGCTTCCAGGAACGCCACGGACTCTTGGCGGACGGCGTGGTCGGCAAGAGCACCCTGGTGCAACTCAACGTTCCAATGACCCAGCGAGTACAGCAAATCCAATTGGGACTGGAACGACTGCGGTGGCTGCCGGAGCACATCGACGGTCGCCATATCGTGGTCAATATCCCGTCTTTCGAACTCTTCGGGTTCAACGACGGATCGGCCAAGCCCGATCTGATGATGAACGTGATCGTCGGCGAGGCGATCAACGAAAGGAATACGCCGGTATTCCATGCCGACATGACCTACATGATTTTCCGCCCTTACTGGAACGTTCCATACAAGATCACCGCCAAGGAATATGTGCCATTGATCCTTCGCAATCCCGGCTACCTTGGCCGCAACAACCTGGAGATGGTGTCTGGTTTTTCGCCCAATTCAGCGGTATACGAACCGAACTACGACAATGTGCAATTGCTCTCCACGGGAGCGCTGAAACTGAGACAGAAGCCGGGGCCGAAAAACGCCCTCGGGTTGGTCAAGTTCGCCTTCCCCAACAACAACAACGTCTATCTGCACAGCACTCCGTCCCAGGGCTTATTCAAACGTGCCCGGCGTGACTTCAGTCACGGCTGCATCCGGGTGGAAAATCCGGTGAAGTTGGGTGAATTCGTGCTAAAGGATCAGGGCGGCGAATGGGACTCGGAAAAGATCAAGGCCGCCATGAACGGCGACAAGCAGAAGACCGTGACCCTGAAGACCGCGATCCCGGTCTACATCTTCTATTCCACGGTATTGGCCGACGAAACCGGCAAGGTGAAGTTCTTCGACGATATCTACGGCCATGACGTGATCCTTCAGGACCAGTTGGCCAAGGGATTCCCCTATCCGCCATGAGCAGGCCGGGCGGGACACTGCAGGAAGGACGGCTAAGTTCTCAAAAAGAAGCCCTTCCCCGGAATTTCCGAGGAAGGGCTGTATGTTTTCCGCTGTCCGGTACCGACAGGCTTACCAGGTTCTGATGTCCCCGGTATCGAGGTGGACGAAATCCGCCGCCCGGTAGTAGCCTACTCCGCCTTGCGCAAGAGCAATCGCGGCTTCCTGCAGAGTCCTGGTATCGACGTCGTCGGTACGCAAGTCGATCGCCTTACCAATCATGTGCAGACTGTGCTCGGCGACACCGTGGCTCGCCTTGCGCAGCATGTGATTGGTCTCCGGAGCGCGATATCCGGATATGATCTTGTATTCACCGGAGTTCCGGGTCAACACCGTGACGGCATAGAGCAAGTCCAGCAATGCCGGGTCCATGGAGTGAACTTCTTCAGTCCGGTGGTCCCGCAGGAACTGGTTGAACCGCGTCAACAACTTCCTGTCGTACTGCTTCTGCGGAGAGCATACGAAGCTAAGATCCTCGCTCGTATTGGTGTTGTACAAGGTCAAACGTCGCTCCTTGCTCAGCGACTTCGCGAAGGCTTCCCGGCCCGGTAACAGTAACGATCCTGCTGCTGCAACACCGACCCTGGTCAGAAATCCTCGCCGGCTGATTCCGGCACGAAAATGTCGCTCGCGGCGACTCGGATGTCGATCAACACTCATTACTTGCTCCCAATAGTTTCAGTCGCCGGGTGATTCCGGCAGCTTGGGTGAGGTCCCAGGCTCACCCATGGGCTGCGCCTGTACCAGCAGTCCTTGGCTGGGTGCGCGCCGGCGGAGCGCGGTGTGTGATCCGCCGGTCGGTTGGCCCACAGGCACAATGCCGTGCCTGTGGGCTTAACGGAGCCTCCCGGCCCCGTCGGAGCTGCCCGATCGATTGGCAAGACTCCGCAAAGTGTAAATTCTCTTTTACAACCCCTTGCTTCAGCAAGCTTTATTTCCGAATATAAACAGAAGGTTTGGTTTTACCCATGGAATCGGTAGCGAAAAAACCCTCACAAAAACAACGTTGTTTCATTGGCGGAAACAATTGATTTCTCAGGAAGGTAGCACAACTTGCGAAAATGTCTCGGCCTGTTTGTGGTTTAGGGTGCCTGGCTTACCCGGGCGTAGCAATTGGCAAGTGGCCATCCCGGCAGAAGCCGCGGCATCCAGTTCCGCAGCGACATCGGACAGAAACAGGATTTCATCCGGTCCCAGTCGGATTTCCTTAGCGATCAGCCGGTACGATTCAGGATCGCTCTTGGCACCGGTGCTCGTATCAAAATAGCCGCTGAACAGCGGGGTCAAATCGCCGAAATCGCTGTGGCCGAATAACAGCTTCTGGGCGTGCACGGAACCGGAGGAAAACACGTAAAGCTTTAATCCGGCCCGGTGCCAGCGCGCCAAATATTCCGCGGCATCAGGGTAAACATGGCCGCGGAAGTCGCCCCGCCGATATCCCTCGTCCCACATCAAGCCTTGCAAGGCCTTCAACACCGTGATCTTGCGATCTTCGTCAATCCAGCCCTGCAATTGCGCCACGACTGCCTCGTCGGTGGCCAGCGGTTGCTCCATGGCCTTCCTGGCGTCGGACAACAAAGCGATCACGCTGGGATCAGCGGCCCGTTCCCGCACGAATGGCGGCAATCGGCTGCGAGAGTATGGGAACAGGACATCCTTAACGAAGGAAATGGAGGTGGTGGTGCCTTCGATGTCGGTCAGGATGGCCCGAATCACGCAAACTGTTCCCGAAAGGATTCAAGCGTAGGAAAGCGCTGACCGATGGTGTCGCCCGTGTAGTTGGCGACCCACCCGTCCGGGGTTGTGAACAGCCGGATGCATTGCAGATGAGGTTCGCCCCCCAGATCGAACCAGTGCTTGAGCCCTGCCGGAACGCTGATGAGGTCGCCCCGTTCGCACAACAGTGCGTAGACCTGATCGCCAGGATGCAGGTAGAACAATCCGCGCCCCTGTACGAAAAAGCGCACCTCGAAGTCGCTATGGGTGTGTTCGTCGAGAAACTTGGCGCGCAGTTCGGCTTTCTGCGGGTGGTCGGGATGGACCCCGATCACGTCAGCCGACTGGAAACCGAACAGTTGCTGCAAGCGCCGAACCGATCCCCGGTATGCTTCCAAAATTGAGGGCTGGTCTGCATCTGGCGGCAAATCGTCGGTCAGTTCCCAGCGTTCGAACAAGGCACCGAGCTCCCTCATGCGGTCGGCGATGGTGCCGGGATCGTCGATGACCTCCCCTGCTCGCGGGTCATTCTCCGGAAAAATGCACAGCACTGTCATAGTCGCTTCACCCCGTGCAGACGAACTTCGAGATCGAACAGAAATTCCAGGGCTTCCACATGGCGCAACGCATCCGCCACCGAACAGCCCCAGGTATAAAAACCGTGGCCCGCGATGATGTAGCCATGCGCCGGATCGTGTTGATCCAGGTAGTCGTCTACCGCCAGCGCCAGCCGCGGGATGTTCTGGTCGTTGGGAAATATCGGCACCACCACCCGCGAGTCGTGGGTATCAATACCCTGCAGCGCCTTCAGCAATTCGTAATCTTCCAGGACCACCTCCGTTCCCACCAACCGCGACAGAACCGTGGCATTGGGCGAGTGCGGGTGCAGCACGCAACTGATCTTCGGATAACGCCGATACAGCGAGGTATGCAACAGGGTTTCGGCCGACGGCTTGCGACCATCGAGGGAGTGTCCATGCTCATCCACCAGCATGATGTCTTCCCGTCCCAACTGCCCCTTGTGACGCCCCGAAACCGTCACCGCGATACGACCGTCCGACAGCCGCGCCGAGAAGTTGCCGCTGGTCGCCGGCACCAAGCCCTGACGGTGCAGGGCTTGACCGGCAACAATCAACTCATCCGCCCTTGCTTGAAATTCACAATCCACGACGACGGTTTACAGAAGATTTAAATCCAGTCACCAACCGGGCAATTGTTGAGGCCACGACGCCAAACAGGGTCCTTCGCCGCCCACCAAGGCCCAATCACAGTATGCAGCAGGTCAGCTCAAACGGGATGTCCTGACTGCTTTGAGTCGGACGGTCGTGGGCGTTGGGCGACATAAAGCGGATGGTGAATCGGTGCTTGCCGCCACTGATTTCCGCGAAAAAGGGAAGACTGCGATCGACCCCGACCCGCAACAACTGGAAGGGCAAACTGTGATCCAGGGTTTTCTGGTAGAAACCGGCGCCGGCAAGCTCCAAGGAAGGGGTTGCGCTATGCCGGATGGAGGTCAGCAACAGATCCATCGCGTTCCGAATCAGGGCGAACGGTTGCAGCCATTTCTCCAAATCCTTGCGCCGGGAAAGTTCGTCCTGTTGTAGCCAATAGTGGTAGGCCGGCAGATCAAAGGCATAGGTGCCCCCCGGAATGGAGTTGCGTTGGGAAATGCTCTTACAGAGCTCGCTTTCCATGAGCGGCAGGCCGATCTTGCCTGAGCTGGCATAAAGCTCCTCACTGATGGACTTGAGCTGGCTCAGCATATCTTTCAGCTTGGATTGATCGATATCCTGATGATTCATCATCTTGGTGAAGATGGAAACGTGCCGATCGATTTCCTTGAGGATTTCCGATTTCAGGTCGTTGCGGCTGAAGATCGCCAGAACCTCCAACAGGGTGGAAATCGCCGCTCGGCTGTCCCAATTCGATTTCCCGTCTGAAAAATGGCTGGCTTGTTGAAAGAGCTGCTCCAGGCGCATGAAGACCCGAATCCGCTCGTTCAACGGGAATTCGTAGATAACCGGATTGTTCAAGGTCAAGCCAGGGCTGGTAACGGAATCGAGACGGGTCGGGTGCACAGTCATCGGGCGGCAATTTTGACGGATGCCATCGATTAGTCAATAGCGATGGCGAAGAAGCGCTCGGTATGGAGAGATTGCTCACTTGCTCAATAGGATGAGCTCGTTGGCCTCGTCGTCCAGGGAAAACTTGAAATGATTGAGGAAGCTCATTCCCAGCAGTTTGGTGTCTTTCAGTTTGGCGTCGGGGATGAAGCTCACATGAACGTCCCGGGCTGCGACGCCCCCCACCCGCACCTCGCTGAGCATCCCGACCTTCACCGGGATGGTGTCGCTGGCAGTCTGGCTGGTGCCGGTCCCGAGGCTGGACGGGTCAAACCCCAAAGCCGACATCATCGACTCCGGCAGAACGATCATGCTGGCACCGGTGTCGACCATTAACACGACTGGCACCCGCTCGCCATTGGGGCCGGTGAGTTCAGCGGAAATCTGATGATGGCCACCCACCCGGGTGGTCTGCACATACGCGCGATCGGTCGGTTTTGGCCCCGTTCGCTTCGGACTGGTGATGCGGACGGTTGCAATCCGGCTTCCTCCATAGGTCACCACATAGTTGTAATCCTTCAACAAGGCTTCCAACTGCTCCGGTAGCTCACCCTCTGTCGCAACTGCCCTTTCGCGGCCCAGTTGTTCGGCTCCCTCGATCCGAAAGCCCTCCTGCTGAGCCATCGATTTAAGAACCGAGCGCAAGGAGCCGGCCCAGGATGCGGTCGGCGCCAGACAGCAGAACCCGACCAAACAGGCGGCAAAGTAACGTGAAAAGCGCATCGAAATGGGCGGCGGGGCCAGAACTGGTGGCGTGGAATATGAGTCGGCCGATAAGCCGGGTTCTGTCGTGGACAGTCATTCATCTGGGGCGCGCGTCGCCGCGCGCCTCGAGCGACCTACCCGGGAGCCGTGCGGGCCGCACGTTCGGGAAAACCCGATGCTCCCCTATTTGGTCTTGCTCCGGGCGGGGTTTGCCCTGCCACTTCCGTTGCCGGAAGCGCGGTGCGCTCTTACCGCACCATTTCACCCTTACCTTGGGGACCGAAGGCCCCCCGGGCGGTATCTTTTCTGTGGCACTTTCCGTAGGCTCGCGCCTCCCAGGAATTACCTGGCGCCTTGCCCTGCGGAGCCCGGACTTTCCTCCGTTCGCGCCAAACGCGAACAGCGACTGCCTGGCCGACTCCCCAACAGTGTAACGAGTAAAGCCGATCAGGGCCAGGGCACGGAGGCCGGATGCCACTGCAACGGCAACCTTCAGGCGATGATGATGGGTTCGTTGTCGACGATGGTGCCGACCACGGTAATACTGGGTGCCCCCTCTTCGAAACCCGCTCCGGCGGGCAGGGAAAGGGTCATGTTCAGGGTTTCGTCGGGCTCCTTGAGGTTGTCTCCGAGCACGCTCACAAACAGGTACTGTAGGGTCTGGCCCGGATCGAAAGTCAGTGTTCCATGGGTTGCGCCATAGTCGCTGCCAGACTGCGCGGTTCCGTCGGCGGTCCGGTA
>VEPB01000517.1 GCA_012026715.1 Methylococcaceae bacterium
CGTGGAGGCTGCTGTCGGGATCGTCGGTGAAGCGCCGCACCAGTTCGGCGGTCCGTTCGTTGTCGTCGGGACTGCGGATGTCGCTCAGCGGTGTGCCATCGTGGCCGGTCAATACATGGATGTGCGGGAGGGATAGAAGGCGATGTCTGGCAAGGCGTAATCGCGCCGCAGCCGGTGGAACCGGCCAGGGTCTTCCGACAGCAGGTTGAGCCGGGGGCGTGTTCGGCCCCGAGGGCGGTGGTGAACAGGGGGACTTCCGTGGGCTCCAGGTCTGCTCGCCGCCGTTCCGGGACGAGGCGTAGAGGGTTTCGGTGAGACGACCTGGGGCGACAGCCCGGTCACCGCTAGAAGGATGCGCGGGCGCTCATGTCGGGGTATGCCGCCGGTCGGGGGCGGCGGCGGATCGGTGCAGGCCGTCGGCGACGGTGCGGTAGCGCCCCAGTCCCATGGTCGCGGCCTTGCCGGCAGGGGTCCATTGGCCCAGCCACAGATAGGACCAGAAAGCTTCAAGCTCGGCGACGTCCAGTCATACCAGCAGCGCAGTCGGCGGTCATGCACCGCGATTCCGGCGGTGGCGCGGGTGAGGCTGGCGAAGTCGATATCCAGGGGGGCGCTATGGAAATAAGTTGGCATGGAGATGCGCCGCAGCAGGGCGGCGAACAGATCGGCGAAGCGGAATCGGTCTGGGGTCATGAGCTCGTTGTCGTGTATCAGCCGCAGCGGTGATTCCAGTTCGATCCGGATCCGGTGCGCCAGTTTTCGGACAGGAGATCCTCCAACGGATGTTGCTGGACGCATTGGAGCCGGAACGGCTTTCTATGCCGGCCGATTCCCCGCTGTCCGGCTTGCTCGAAGCCGTGGATCATGGCGTGGGCCTTGCCGAACAAAACCAGCCGCAACCGTTAGTAGGGGGCCATCCCGGTGTGGGTCGGTGGCGATGGCGAAGGGGGGGCACTTCGCTGTAACGGCGCATCTTGGCGCTGTCGGTAGGCGGATGGGTTGCGAAGATGTAGGGATAGGCGCAGCTCCGTTACAGCATGCAGTCCGGGCAGGACAGCCCGCGCACGACGCAGACGGTCTAATTGAGGCTGGTCCCGAAGGCACCGCGCCAGGCGGAGCCGGCGTAGCGAGGAAGACGCGAGGCTTCTTTGGCGGAATGGGTGAGGAGGTAGTCCGAACAGGGCCGCTGCGGTGTCATGGCGGCTCGTCATTGGAGAAGCGTCGGTTGCAAGCAAAGCAGGGTTTCGGGCATGACCGGTCGGGTTAGACCTCTCGACGTCCTCGTGAGATAGTCCTTTGCCGTGGTTCGGATCGTTCCATCCGTTGAGCTGTCTTCCTGTGTGACATCCATCAATTCTACCGGTGACCCTGGCGTGAAAGAAGATTCTCCCCGCAATCGACTGGCCGGCGAGACCAGCCCTTATCTGTTGCAACATGCGGCCAATCCGGTCGATTGGTATCCCTGGTGCGAGGAAGCCCTGCAACGGGCGCGGCGGGAGGATCGGCCGGTCCTGCTGTCCATCGGATATTCCGCCTGCCATTGGTGCCATGTCATGGCCCACGAGTCGTTCGAGGACGAGGCGACCGCCGCGCGGATGAATGACTTGTTCATCAACATCAAGATCGATCGGGAAGAACGGCCCGATCTGGACAAGATTTACCAGCTTGC
>VEPB01000436.1 GCA_012026715.1 Methylococcaceae bacterium
GCGCAGATAAATGTCCTTCACACCGTTGGTATCCGTTTTTACCAGGCTCGCCGCGGTTTCGAAGGCGACGACGCAGCCGTCGTCGGAAACATCGGAGATCTCGCCGCTGACATCCTTGCCTTCCTTGCCGTCGGAATCCGCGCTGATTAATGCGGTCCGGCCGGAGGCCCTCAGAAAGATGTTCGGCAGGGTGGTCGCCGTGGCGACCAGATCATCGGCCGATGAAACAAAGGTGACATATTGTCCGTCGGCGGAAACTGCGGGATAACCGCTGTTGTCGGTGGTGGTCCGAGACGGCGCGCCGTTGTTCGCGAGCACCATCAGCTCGAAAGGCTGTTTCGCCGAAGCCGGGTTGTTGAGCAGTAACAACGGAGCCAGCCGCATGATCCAGCGGCGCAAGGAAGGGAATTCGGAAGGCATGTGATCTCCATGATCGGCCGCAGACAAGGGGGCATAGTCTGGCAGATGGGGTTGCGATGGGAAACCTTCCCGTGGCTACCTTGTGCAACGATGGGGGCGCTCGGTTTTGCAGGCGGGGGGTATTTCCGAGAGCAGCGGGCCTGGAAGCAAGCGTGTCGTTTCAAAAAAAAAGCGCTGAGTCGAGGCTAATCCAGTCCGAGGTCTTCCACGAAATGGGCGTCGGGTTGGATCTGCGCTACGGGGATTCCAGTCTGAATGGAGGTGAGCTGAATGACGCGCTCCAGTACCGATGCCCTTGACTACGGTAAGCCGTCCGGATGCCTGAGGAATGGAATCAGGTCCGCAAGGGTCTTTGCTTCCGGCGGTGGTTGGTCCCCGATTCGGATTGCGATCCTGTGTGCTCCGATCCAGGCGATTAACCCTCCGACGATCAACAACCACCCGGGACTGCCTGACCATCTCAACAGAAGTACCGAAATAACCGGCGCCCCGATACCCAGGGAATACCCGATCTGCGCCTTGCAACGCAGTCCAGGGAGGGGGGCATCGAGGGCGGCAGCGAGTTCCCGCCATTGCTTGCGGATGTCGTCTGGCAGGAATTGCCGGATGGGCGATTCAGGCTTGACGTCACGACGGTTTGCCCCGAACTGGCGGATCAGCGTGGCCCGTATTCGATAAAACCCGGCCTGGGAAAGGCAACCGCTGGCGTCGTCGCTGCGGGTTTCGAGCCGCGCAAACAGGTAATCTGCCACTTGGCGCGGTGTTGTCAGGCCGGTTGCGTCCTTGTCGGGGATTTCGAGTCCAAAATCTTCTTCCAAGGCGAGTACCAATTCGACAGTGTCAAGTCCCATGCATCACATCTACGCGTTTGAAGCCGTGAATTCATGCGAATCAGCGCATTTGCCGCCAGCGATAGTAAACCTTGCCGTCGTCGCAGCGATAGCCCGAGCGGTTGCTGCCATCGGTCACGGCGACGGGAATACAGTGATGGGCGTCTCTGAAGGTGGCCCATTCGTCGTCGGCCTTGCGATTGCTGGCCAATAGCAGTGCCTCCGCCGCGATCGCGAACAGCATCCCGCCAAGCATGATGTGGGTGACTTGCATGATTTTGCCCTCCGCAGCGGTAGGATTTGCGCTTGAGTCGAGGCCATTGGAGAACGCCGCCGAGTTGCTTCGGAACCGCAATTCAGCGGCTCCAGCGGTGACGGACGCTGAGAAATCCAGGATCGATTGCTTCAGCGCTTTCCCGCGTTGGCTGGTCGCTATGGTAGATGGCGTATCGGGCCTCATGGAGTCCGACCGGCGGATGTCCTGTTTCGTTCTAAAACCGTAATAAAAATAGTTGTTTGAAGATTTCCTGGCGAGGAATGCCAGGTGTCGTCGCCGCTGCGCCGGTAGTAGGATATGGAACGATGAAGTGCGGGTAAGGTTTGCTTTGCAGTCGGGTGGGTAGATTCCGATCTGAGGGGAGAGGTGCTGGCCCCAGAGTTCCAGCCAGCGCCGCCGCGCTGTGGAAACACCCCATCGAGCTGGAAGTGGCCGGTCGCTCCGGAGCGGTTCCGGAAAACAGAACGGAACCCGGTCTTTACCGGCCCCTCGCAGATGAATCGCATGGCCCGGTTTGCGAGGATGTCCTCCCACAGATGTCGCCGCGTTTTGCACGAAGTGGGCAGGTAGGTCTCTGCGCCTTCCTCAAGGGTTTGTGTCTTAAATGTATGTTTTATCAACGATGTAGGGCGCGCGTCTGGTAACCCCAAGGGAACATGAAGCGGCTTGGCCGGCCGAATGGAGTGCTTTACACTGGCTGGGCTGGCACCAAAGGGGCGACGGGATGGAGAAGTGGAGGATAGGGGGACCGGGAAGAGCGGCCGGCTGCCGGCTTGGCAGCCGTTCATGCGCCGCGCGCCGCCTCGTGGGGTGGCCGGCCTGGGGCTCGGGCATCGCCAGCATGGAAC
>VEPB01000111.1 GCA_012026715.1 Methylococcaceae bacterium
GGCCCTGGCCTTCCGCGACTCCATGGCCAGCACCCTGTGGCTGATCCTGGCGGCCATCGTCACCGTCTACATCGTGCTGGGCGTGCTGTACGAAAGCTACGTCCATCCGCTAACCATCCTCTCCACCCTGCCCTCCGCCGGCGTCGGCGCCCTGCAGGCGCTGATGCTGTCCGGCACCGACCTTGGACTGGTGGCCATCATCGGCATCATCCTGCTCATCGGCATCGTCAAAAAAAACGCCATCATGATGATCGACTTCGCCCTGGACGCCGAACGCAACCAAGGCAAGCCGCCCAGGGAAGCCATCGTCCAGGCCTGCTTGCTGCGTTTCCGCCCCATCCTGATGACCACCCTGGCGGCGCTGCTGGGCGCCCTACCGCTGATGATCGGTTCCGGCGTGGGCTCGGAACTGCGGCATCCCTTAGGGATTACGATGGTGGGCGGTTTGATCCTGAGCCAGCTGTTGACGCTGTTCACCACGCCGGTGATTTATCTGGCGTTTGATCGGATTAAGAGGCGATTGATGGGGGTGGGGACGGCGGTTGTGGAGGTGTCGGCGTCGCAATCCTCGTAGGTTGGGTTCAGTGCGCGATAGTTGGGTCCTTGCCGGTTTGGATGGTGGTTGGGCGCACCGTAACCCAACACCGGGCGGTGCTTCGGGAATTAGGGTTGGTTGATCTTCAAGGAATCGCTTCGCGATGGCTGGTTAGAATGTGGGTTCTCGGACCCACGGCCGAGATACTTTTCTTTGCGTGGCCAAAGAAAAGTATCCAATAGAAAGGCCACCCCCAGCCACGAAAGCCCTTGCGCTCCTCGCTTGCCAATCGGGGTCGGCGGAAGGGGCTTCTGCCCCTCCACCGACGCGCGGCATCCCTGCCGCGCCCCTTTCGGGCTGATCCACTTGGCAAGCTGCCGTGCTCAGCGCGGCTGCAGGGGATTGAAGAGCAGGACCCTCGTCACCCCGGCAGGGATTGCCGGGGTCCAGAAGCCACAGATGGCGTGGGCGTCTCAAATCCATGTGAACTGGATTCCGGCAATCCCTGCCGAAATGACGAGCACGGCTAGTGCTCTTGGCTCTTGATCTTCACCCCCCGTTCAGTCGCGCCGAGCACCGGAGCTTTTGACGGGAACAGCCCGAAAGGGGAGCCGCATGGATGCGGCTAGTTGCCTGAGGGGCAGAAGCCCCTTCAGGCACCCCCCGGCAAAAGCGAGGAGCGCAAGGGCTTTCGCGACTGCCGGGCCGCCTTTTCTTTGGTTCGTTTCTTTTGGCGGGGCAAAAGAAATGAACTCGGCCGTGGGTCCGAGACCCCACATTCAAATCAGCCGTCGCGCAGCGACTCCTTATAGCTGAACTAGCTGACAACCAGGCATCACCTTGGGATTAGAAATCTTCATCTACCGCCACGTAGCCACCAGCCTGCTAGCGCTGGCCATCGTGCTGGCCGGCGGCGTGGCCTATACCCAATTGCCGGTCGCCCCCATGCCCATGGTGGACTTCCCCACCATCTCGGTGGAAGCGCGGCTGCCGGGGGCGAATCCGGAGACCATGGCGGCGACCATCGCCACCCCGCTGGAGCGGACCCTGGGCCGCATCGCCGGCGTCAGCGAGATGACCTCATCCAGCGCCTTGGGCCGCACCAACGTCACCCTGCAGTTCGAGCTGTCTCGCGACATCGACGGCGCCATGCGCGATGTGCAGGCGGCCATCAACGCGGCACGCAACCAGCTGCCGGCCAACCTGCCGTCGCAACCCAATTTCCGCAAGTACAACCCGGCGGATCAGCCGGTGATCGAGATGGCGCTGATGTCCGACGTGCTGGACCGCGGCGGGCGCTACGACCTGGCCTCCACCATCCTGGCCCAGCGCATCTCCCAGATTGCCGGGGGCGGGCTGGTGGAAGTCGGCGGCAGTTCGCTGCCGGCGGTGCGGGTCCAGCTCAATCCGGGCACGCTCGCCAAGTACGGTGTGGGCTTGGAGGAGGTGCGGGCGGCCATCACCGCCAACAACCTGAACCGCCCCAAGGGCTTCATCGAGGAAGGCGAGACGCGCTGGCAGATCCAGGTCAACGATCAGGCCAAAACCGCGGCCGAGTACCTGCCGCTGATCGTGGCCCACCGCAACGGCGCGGCGGTGCGGCTGTCCGACCTGGGCTCGGTGGTCGACGCGGTCGAAAACCTGCGCAACGCCGGCTTCGCCAACGGCCGCTCGGCGGTGGTGGTGCGGGCTTTCAAACAGCCCAACGCCAATATCGTGGAGACGGTGCAGCGTATCCTGGACGTGCTGCCCGAGCTGGAAGCCTCTCTCCCGGCGTCGGCGGACATCGAGGTGCTGATGGAGCGCACCCGCATGATCAAGGCCTCGTTGCGGGAGGTGAAACACTGCCTGATGCTGTCCATGATCCTGGTCATGGCCGTCGTGTTTCTGTTCCTGAGGAATTGGCGCTCCACGGTCATCCCTTCCGTTGCCATTCCGGTCTCGCTGATCGGCAGTTTCGGGGTGATGTATCTGTGCGGCTTCAGCCTGGACAACCTGTCGCTGATGGCCCTGGCCGTCGGCACCGGCTTCGTGGTGGACGATGCCATCGTGGTGCTGGAGAACATCACCCGCAAGATCGAGGAAGGCTGGTCGCCGCTGAAGGCCGCAGTGTTGGGCGTGCGCGAGGTGGCGCCGACGGTGGTATCCATGAGCCTGGCGCTGCTGGCGGTATTCATCCCCATCCTGCTGATGGGCGGGCTGGTGGGCCGAATGTTCCGGGAATTCGCCGTCACCCTGGCGGCTGCGGTGCTGGTATCCCTGCTGGTTTCTGTCACCCTCACCCCCATGCTGAGCGCCCGTTTTCTCAAGCCGGAATCGGGCCGCGAACAGGGCCGGCTGTTCCGGCTGCTGGAAACGGGCTTCGAGTGGCTGCTGCAGGGCTACGACCGCAGCCTCGGCTGGGCCCTGGCCCACGGCCGCATCGTCCTGGCGCTGTTGGCGCTGACCATGGGCCTCAACGTCTACCTCTACACCATCGTGTCCAAGGGCTTCTTCCCCGAACAGGACACCGGCCGGCTGATCGGCGGGTTGCAGACCGATCCCAATCTGGCCTTCGAGCCGATCCGCGACAAACTGGCCGCCGCCGTCGACCAGGCGGGCCGCGATCCCGATGTCAAAACCGTCGCCGGCTTCACCGGCGGCGGCGGACCGGGCTTCAACGTCCTGCTGAAGCCGCACGGCGAGCGCAGCGGCAGTTCCGCCGACGTGTTGGCCCGTCTGCGCGCCCAGTTCGGCAAGATACCCGGCATCCGACTGTTCCTGTTCCAGGCCCAGGACGTCCGCACCGGCGGCAGGTTCTCGCCCGGCAGCTTTCAGTACACCCTGGAATCCGGCAGCCTGGACGATTTGCGCAAATGGACCCCGCGCATCGTCGAAACCCTGGCCAAGCGCCCGGAATTGGACGATGTGGGCAGCGACCTGCAGGAGAAGGGCCAGGAAATCCGCCTGACGGTCAACCGCGACGCGGCATCGCGCC
>VEPB01000087.1 GCA_012026715.1 Methylococcaceae bacterium
ACCCGGAACATCGCCATGCCCGTCAAACTGCTAAAAAAGAGTTCGCCCAAACCCGCGTTCACCGAACTGCCCCCTTTGGGCATGACCGCCGATTCCCTGGCGCTCGACATCCGCCGTCATTTCAACTACACGCTGGGACGCGACAAGCACTGCAAGTCGGCCCATTACAGCTACACCGCGCTAGCGCTGACCGTGCGAGACCGCCTGATGGAGCGCTGGAAACACACCCAGTACGCCTACGATGAGGCCAATTGCAAGCGCGCCTACTACCTGTCCATGGAATTTCTCATGGGACGGGCGCTGGGTAATGCCATGCTCAACCTGGGACTCACCGAGCCGCTGCACCAGGCGCTCCACGGTCTGGGTCTGGAAATGGAGGAACTGGTGGAAAGCGAGCAGGATGCGGGACTTGGGAACGGTGGCCTCGGTCGTCTGGCGGCCTGCTTCATCGACAGCTGCGCCACCCTGCAGTTGCCGGTCATGGGTTACGGCCTCCGCTATGAATACGGCATGTTCCGTCAGAGCATCCAGGACGGCTATCAGGTGGAGGAGCCCGACCACTGGCTACGAAACGGGCATGTCTGGGAACTGGAAAGACCGGAACTGACGGTGCGGGTGCGATTCGCCGGACACACTGAACAACACCAGAACAGCGACGGCAGCCGTCGTACCCGCTGGGTGGAGTCCCACGACGTGTTGGCAGTTCCCTACGACATCCCTGTCCCCGGTTACCAGAATGATACCGTCAATACCCTGCGGCTATGGAAAGCCGCCGCCACCGATGAGTTCGACCTGAACGAGTTCAATGCCGGCGACTATGCGGAATCGGTGGCGGCCAAGAATGTCGCCGAGCACATCTCCATGGTGCTCTATCCCAATGACGCCAGTGAAAACGGCAAGGAGCTCAGGCTTCGTCAACAATACTTCCTAGCCTCCGCCAGCCTGCAGGACGTGATCCGCCGCTGGGTCTCCAAGCATGGTGAGGATTTCAGCCAGTTCGCCGAAAAGAACGCCTTTCAGCTCAATGACACTCACCCCAGCATCGCCGTGGCGGAATTGATGCGGCTGCTGCTGGACGAACATGGCCTGGTTTGGGACGAAGCCTGGCGCATCACCAGCCAGACCATGGCCTACACCAACCATACGCTGCTGCCGGAAGCGCTGGAGCGCTGGCCCGTCCGGATGTTCCGTTACCTGCTTCCGCGCCTGCTGGAGATTATCTTCGAAATCAACGCCCGGTTTCTGGCGGAGGTGTCCAACCGCTGGCCGGGAGACATCGAGCGCTTGGCGCGAATGTCGCTGATCGAGGAAGGCTGGGAACAACAGGTCCGGATGGCTTATCTGGCCATCGTCGGCAGTTTCTCGGTCAACGGCGTCGCCGAACTGCACTCCACCCTACTGAAACAGGGATTGTTCCGCGACTTCTATGAACTCTGGCCGCATAAGTTCAACAACAAGACCAACGGCATCACGCCGCGGCGTTGGCTGGCCTGGTGCAATCCCAAGCTGGCCGCGCTGATCACCGAGGCCATCGGTGACGGCTGGGTAACCGACCTCTGCCAGCTGGAAAAGCTGAGGCCGTTCGCCGAAGACCCACAATTTCGCGCGCGCTGGCGGGCTGTCAAACAGCACAACAAGGAGCGGTTGATCGCCTACAAGAAAGCCGAACTGGGGCTCGATCTGGACGCGGCGATGATGTTCGACGTTCAGGTGAAGCGCCTGCACGAGTACAAGCGGCAACTGCTCAATGTGCTGCACGTGATCCACCTGTATGACCGCATCAAGCGGGGCGACATCGGCGACTGGACACCGCGCTGCGTGCTGTTCGGCGGCAAGGCTGCGCCGGGCTATGTCATGGCCAAACGCATCGTCAAGCTGATCAACAATGTCACCAACGTGATCAACCGCGATCCCGACTGTGAGCGCCGTTTGGCGGTAGCGTTCATGCCAAACTATCGGGTTTCGGCCATGGAAGTGATCTGCCCCGGCACCGATTTGTCGGAACAGATCTCCACCGCCGGGAAAGAAGCGTCGGGCACCGGCAATATGAAGTTCATGATGAATGGCGCCCTGACCATCGGTACCCTGGACGGTGCCAACATCGAAATCCGCCAGGAAGTTGGCGCGGAGAACTTTTTTCTGTTTGGGATGACCGCCGAAGAAGTAGAAGCGCGCAAAGGACACTACAATCCCGACACGATCATCGACCAAAACGAGGATCTGCACCGGGTACTGCATCTGCTGGAGAGCAACTACTTTAGCCAGTTCGAGCCTGGCATTTTCGAGCCCATCGTCCAGTCCATCCGCAGCCCCCACGACCCGTGGATGACCGCCGCCGACTTTGCCAGTTATGTGGAAGCCCAGAAGCAAGCGGCCACCGCCTACCGTGACCCGGAAAACTGGACCCGCATGAGCATCCTCAACTGCGCGACCAGCGGCAAATTTTCAACCGACCGAACCATTTCCGAGTACAACCGGGAAATCTGGAAGCTCACGCAGGTTCCATCGCTCGCCATCAAGTAACAGCCTGCCCAGGGCGGTGTTTCACGTCATTCTCTATGAGCCGGAAATACCGCCCAACGCCGGCAACATCATCCGGCTGTGCGCCAACACCGGCGCACAGTTACACCTGATCCACCCCCTCGGTTTCGAGCTGGACGACAAAAAACTCCGCCGGGCAGGCCTCGACTATCACGAATGGGCGCGAGTGCAAGAACATCGCTCATTGGAATCCTGCCTAGCGCAACTGGCCCTTTCCCGCCTGTTTGCCTTTTCCACCAAGGCGCGTCTTTGTTACGTCCAAGCCGGCTTTTGTAGCGGAGATGCCTTGTTGTTCGGTCCGGAATCCAGAGGTCTGCCCCCGCAGGTGCTGGACTCGGTCCCGCCCGATCAGCGCCTGCGCGTTCCCATGGTACCCGGCAGCCGCAGCCTGAATCTGTCCAACACTGTGGCCTTGGTGCTGTTCGAAGCGTGGCGGCAATGCGGATTCGCAGGAGCCGCCGAACGGCTGGACGGAAATTGAGACCTGCCTCACGTTCTGACTGTGGGCTGTCCGTTACCTTTTCTTCTCGCGTACCCCTCCGGCAATTCCTCCGGTGGGTAAGCCCCAGCCTCGAGAGGATTGCCCATGTCAGCCCAAGACCTCCGCGTCGAAGCCCCGGCCCCACGGCCGGACGCCCTCAGCCTCCCGCTGACCCGCCGGCAAAGCATCGCCAAGGTACGAAACCAGATTCGTGAATCGGCCGGAGCGGCGCGTATCGCCATTTCCGCCCGCCTCTTCGGGCTGCTGGCGACGCTGATGATCAGCCTGGGCTGGCTGGTCCGCGGAGAACAGTACTACACCCCGGAAGACGGGATCGGATACTGGTTCGGCATCATTGGCGGCAGCTTGATGCTGTTGCTCCTGCTGTACCCGCTGCGCAAGAAGCTGCATTTCATGCGTTCCTGGGGATTGGTACGCCACTGGTTCCAGGTCCACATGGTTTTCGGCGTGCTCGGCCCCCTCTTCATCCTTTACCACTGCAATTTCCAGTTGGGCGCCGTCAACAGCAACGTGGCGTTTTTCGCCATGCTGTTGGTCATGGGCAGCGGCATCGTCGGCCGCTACATCTTCGTCAAGATCAACTATACCCTGCACGGTGAACAGGTTACGGTGCAGGAACTGCAACGGCTGACCGGCATTTCGCGCGGCGAGATGGAGGAAACGGCCTACATTACGCCGGAACTGAAGGACTACCTGGAAGATTTCGAGGAACGGGAATTGGGCTCGGCCGGCGACCCCGTTCGCGCACTGCTGCGGCTAACGACCCGAAGCAGTCGAGCGCTCTGGATCGAGCGTCGGACCATGAGCATCCTGCGTCAAACGCTGAGCCAACAAGCCAAGCTCGAGAGTTGGTATCCCCAACTACTGCAGTCCCGCCTCGACGAGGACAAGGAACTCATCCACGCCTACCTGCAAGGTGTGCGGCGACTGGCCGACTTTACCGCCTACAGGAAGATCTTCGCCTGGTGGCACATTCTCCATATCCCCCTATTCCTCATGCTCGTGATGACCGGTATCGTCCACGTCATCGCCGTGCACCTCTACTGAGGGCTCACGAATTTTCCGGCGCCTCTTGCCGACCCAATGCTCCGCCGCCGAGTCGTCTGGACTAGCGTACGGACCGCAACAAATAGTCCCGCACCAGATCGATCGCCGACACGATACCGATGATGGCCTCCCCATCCACCACCACCAGATGGTGGATGCGATGCGCCACCATCAACTCCGCCGCTTCCCGAACCGATAGTTGCGGACTCACCGCAATCACCCGGTGAGTGCAGATTTCCCAGGCCTTGGCGGAGGCCGGATTCTTGCGCAGCCGATGAAAATGGACCAGATCTGGCGCGCTGATCACCCCAAAACACTGGTTTTCCGCATCCACCACGGGCACGCAAGACAGCTTGTGGGTGTCGAGAATATCCTCGACCCGACCGATGCTATCCTCCAGATTCACCGAGGTGACGTGCTTCTCCATCAAGGACGAAATCAGTTGCTCCAACGGTTTCCCCTTCAGTAGAAATTCCACTCTGCCACGCGCTGCCGGCCGTCCGTCACAATACCTTGGCTCGCATCGATCGCAACTGATCGTCGGCGACCGGAATCAGCCGGCCATCAGGCAACAACGACAGGCGACCGCTGGCGATCCGGCCCAAACGCCGCATTCCTCGGTGGCTTAGCCGGCACAGATCGCCGTTGCCGACCACCTGCACCTCCGGCACATGACTGGAGCGAGCGATCTGGGCATTGGCGGCGAGGTGGCGAGGGGTGCCGTGAACCGGGATGACCAACGGCGGTTGCACCCAATTGTAGATCCGCCGCAGGTCTTCTGCGGCGGGATGGCCTGACACGTGGACCAATGCGTCCTGATCGGTGATCACGCCCACATCCAGATTCCGCAACCGCTGCTGGGTCCGTTCCACCGAACGCTCGTTTCCAGGAATGACGCGGGACGAAAAGATCACCAGATCACCAGGGTCCAGCAACATGTCCCGATGGGCATCGCGGGCCATGCGGGCCAACGCCGAATTCGGCTCCCCCTGGCTACCGGTACAGACTGCGAACACCTCGTGCCGCGGCAGATGACCCAGATGACCGCCGTCCACCAAAGCAGGCAAATCCTCAGGCCAATAGCCGGTCACACGTGCCACCGCCACCATCCGTTCCATCGCCTGGCCGATCACCCCGAACCGTCGGCCCAGGCTGGCGGCAACCCGTGCCAGCGTCACCAGACGCGCGACGTTGCTGGCAAAAGCGGTTGCAATGATGCGTTGCCGTGCCGTTTCACCGACCGCAACCAGCGGCTTGAACAGGTCGGCCTCAGAACCGGTACGGCCAGGCACGACGGCATTGGTGGAATCGCACACCATCGCCAGCACAGGCTCGGCCCGCAGGCCATGCAAGCGGCAATGATCGTAACCGCGCCCGATGATCGGCCGATCGTCCAGTTTCCAGTCGCCGGTATGCAGCACTGAGCCGGCGGCCGAACCGATCAGCACCGCATTGGGCTCGGGGATCGAGTGGGTCATCGCGATGTATTCGACGGAGAACGGACCGACCGCAATCCGTTCGCCCTGGGCGACCTCGATCACCGGATCGCGGTCGAGCCCGGCTCGCGCCAGCTTGCCGCGGATCATGGCGGCAGTGAAGGGTGTCGCATAGATTGGGCAGCGCAGCCGTTGCCACAGATAAGGCAGTGCGCCGATGTGATCCTCATGGCCATGGGTAATCACGATGCCAGCAAGCCGCTCGCGCCGCGCCGCGATGAAGGCGGGATCGGCCATCAGGATCGGATGATCGGGAAAGTCGTCACCCCCAAAGGTGATCCCCAGATCCACCGCCAACCAGGCACCGTCGTGGCCGTACAGGGTCAGGTTCATACCGATCTCGCCGGCACCACCGAGGGGCAGAAAGAGCACCTCGTCATCGGCCGGGACCAGGTTATCAGCAGGTTGCCCGGAACTCATCGGGACATCCTCCGCAGCAGGGCCATCCGGATGACCGCGTACTTGACGCTCACCCCCCGCCCTCCCGGAACAGCCCGTCCAGATAGTTCCTGCGAAACTCAAAAATCTGGCGCAATCGGTGCCGGATGAAAAGCTGATGAACCGACTCCCCCAGCCAGCCCCAAGGCATCACGTAATGCACGATATCCTCCATCCGCACACCATCCGCATTGGGCGTAAACCGATGCAGGTGATGCCAGAAGCGAAACGGTCCCAACCGCTGCTCGTCTACAAATTGACAAACCCCGTCCCTGGTGTCGGACGGTCCCACCACGTGTTTGATTTCGGTGACCCAGGTCATGGGGATACCAGCGATCGCCGCGATGCGGTAGGTAAGGATCAGGCCCGGATGAATGGTCGGCGGCACCTCGCTGGTAAGGCGGAAATGCAGGAACTCCGGGGTCATCTGCTGCAGGTTTAGTGGCGTCCAGAAATACCGCCAGGCGGCATCCAGATCGATGGGCAGTTGCTGGGTACGAGATAGGCGGTGAATTTTCATTTGGGGATGGTGCGCGCCATGGTCGCGGCTGAACTCGCACGGACATCCGTTATCCAATGGCCAAGCTACCCGACGGACGGGACGAAAGGTGTGTGACGACAGGCGATTAATCGTGGTCTACGACGGCGGATGCCCGCTGTGCAGCCGCGAGATCGGCCATTATCGCCGATTGCAGGCGTTAGTGCCGATCGAGTGGATCGATCTTACCCGCGAGCCGGAACGGCTCCAAGCGTTCGGTGTGGCCGTCGACGACGCCATGACCGAATTCCACGTCCTGGATTCGTCCAGCCTCCGGTATAAGGGCGCCGACGCCTTCGTGATGCTCTGGGGTGTGCTGCCATACTACCGCGTTTTGGCCTGGCTGTGCCGAACGCTCCCGGTCCTACCCCTGCTGCGCCGTATCTATCGCCGATTCGCCCGGTGGCACTACCGCCGCCGCTGCAGCGTCAACATGTGCAGCGGCCCACCCGCCTAGCGAAGCGCCAAATCAATCCATTCTGGATTTTTCAGCGCCCCTCACCAGCAAACACGGTTTCCAGACGGCTCGCAAAATCGGCGACCTTAATGTCACCGAATATGGCGGTGCATCCCTGCATGGCGAGACTCCGACGATCCCCCCAGAAAAAGGGCATCGGCCCATTTGGGGCCGATGCCCCTTGACGTTAGCTGACCGAGGGCAGATCAGCGGCGATAGCTGGCGTACTGGTATACGTCATAAAACTGCCCGGACTTGAAGACCTCGTATTCCAAAACGCCTTCCAGACGGTATCCGCATTTTTCCAGGACGCGCATTGACGTCTCATTTGGCCCCAACACCTGCGCAAAGACTTTCTTGTACCCCAATGACGAGAATGCCGTTTCAGTCAGGGCTGCCAGCGCCTCAGGCGCAATTCCGCGCCCCCAGTACTGTTCACCGAGCCAATAGCCCACTTCCGCCATATGCTGCTTCCAGCCGCCCTGGGGTTGGAGGCCGATTCCACCGACAAACTCGCCCTTGAATTCGATGACCTTGGCAACCAAATGTCCTTGTTTCGAACCCTTATTGATCCATCGTTCGGCATCTGTTCGGGTATAGGGGCAGGGAAACGATTCCGTCAGAAATTTTGAAACGTTTTCGTTACCGGCAAGACAAACCAACCGGTCGACATCTGATAACTCGTAATCTCGCAAAGTAACCATCGATAAACTGAAAATAACCGAGAAAGCTTCTGCACCGAAACATGCAGCACTCAATACAACAAAACCGCCTCTATCGAACCTGGTTTCGGCGGAAAAATATCCAATAATTAAACCACCCCGGGCCCTTCGGAACAACACCGAATACTACAATCCAATAACGTTGGACAATCCCATTCATCGGGTTTTCCACGGCGCCAACCCAAAAAGGTCCCGCCAGGATGACCGATGATTCCAGGTCAAACGTATCGATCAAACTGAAAACCCGAAAACCATCGAAAACGGATTAACTGGAACAGCCAATGCGCCGTACCGGATCGACCGCGGCGCGCTAGCCTATCATTTCAGGCGTCGCCATCGCTACTGTTTTGATTCCACACAAATACCTTTTTTACCGAGGCATTTAACGCACCTCAAAAAGGTTTACGGCGATCCACTTTGCTACTGTAACAATTTACTGACATTAGTTAGCCAGAAACCCAATAACTGTGTGAAATGACACACCTCAATATTGTTGAACCTAGTCGTTCGATTGATGCGGCGGCGACCAGCCGCCATTGAAGAAATACTCGAACGGCATCCGGTGCTTTCCGACTTTAGCCTCAACCCCTGCCAACTGCGCGACCTTGCCCGTATCTTTCACCCTGCGTGAGGCGCTGTTTCACCGTCACCATCGCCCTCCGCAGCGCGGAAGGCCAGGCCTGAGTGAACTTCGACCGGGACGTCCATTGCATCACTGAGTCGGTCGGCGCGGCCATCACCTACGATCCGGACATCCGTCGTTTGAATGCTGCAGATCCCTGCCCTACCGGGTCACCACCACCGACGCCAAGGGGCTGTCATTGAGTTTCAGACAGCTGGGAACTGCCTCCCCTCCGGGATCAACATCGGCGAACAATCGAAAGGAAGCCGCCAACGGCCGGGGACGGTGGCAAGGTGGACAGCCAGAGCGTCACCATGAGGGTGTGTACACCGCTCTTGAGCTGGCCGGCCACGGGATGCGCATGGCGCAGTGACTTTCAGCCAGGGTCGCGAATCGGAAGGGCGCCACGGCGCCCCTTTTTCGTTGTGCGTTGTGCTGGTACCGCGATCACTGAGGCAAATCACACAGCGACCGAGTGATATCGCGTACGCCATCGGGAATTCCCAAAGCGCCTCGCCGGCAACCGACTGATTCGGCGCGGCAATCCCCAAAGGCACAGAGAGTGCTTCTCATCCTGGCCACTCGCTGTCGGCGAGGGGCGACATCACAACAATGACTGACATCAGCAAAGGGCGGAGGATGGAGTGGTTCGATCACGTGGCAAGATTCTGGGGAACGGCTGGCGGTTGAGCCCGCCTCTTTCATTCACCCTGCTGGCATTGATACTGCTGGCCGGGCCGGCGGCCGCCAAGCCCAAGCTGATCATCGGCAAGGCCGTGCTCAACACCCAGGGTCTGACGGTCAAAGGCAGCTACCGGGGCGGCTCCGCTGCCTCTGTCGACGTTTATGACAGCAGCGGCCGGCGATTGGGTTCCCCCACCCTGGATACCAGGCACCGTTTCAGCCTAACCCTGGAACATCCGGATCGGACCAGTCTGTTGTGCTCGGTCCAGGCCAAGGCCGATACGGCCATTGCCAGCAAACTCGTCGCTGGGCGGCCGAAGAATTGCGGCAAGACGCCCATCTGCAAGATTCAGACGCCCACCGGCCTCTACGCCACGGCCATCAAGACCGACGCGACCTTCGAAGGCAAGGCCCAACTGCGCGACAAGCAGGCGGCACCGCTGCGGATCGAATGGGACTTCGCCGGCGGCTCCATGGGAGAGCCCATCCCCGGCACTCAACCGCAGGCCTATAAACGTCCCGACACCGCCAAGACCACGGTGCAGTTCGAGCGCGACAACGCCTGGTACCGGGTCCGTTTCACCGCCTGGGACAAACTCAACCGCTACTGCGAGGACAGCGTGATGGTCAAGGTCGGCAATCCGCCTTCCGACCTGCCGGACCTGTCCGGCCTGGTGAGCGATGCCCAGCAAAGCGCGCCCGCCACCGGCAGCCAGTTGTCCGGCATCAAGGACGAAGTAGTGGTCCTCCCTTACGCCGACTTGACCCTGCCGGGGACAGGCGATTACCGCTACCAAAACCACAACGAGGTGGTGACGGCTTATAGCGCCTTCAGCACCCTCAACGCTGTGGCATACAAGAAAGCCTTTCAACCCCCCGTGCTGGACGGCGATCAGGCGGCGGCAAAGTATGCGGCGGCATCGAACCCGAATGATCCGGTCGGGGCAGGCTCGATCAACACCACCAGCCAAAACTGGCCGCTGAATGCCGATATCACGAAGTCCGCCCCGTTTGAGTCGGCCAAGATTCAAAAAACCGACATGTGGGAGTTGTTCGAACGCCCCGCGTCGGACCCGCGGGTCGAATGGTATGTCAGCAAGAGTTGGGTCAGTCAGGTGCCCCACTATGACGGTCGCGATGTCGCGCCGGACGAAGGTTATGTCCTGGCGCCTTTACCGGGCCAATACGCTACTCCCGAAGGTGCCCAGGGCCGATTCATGCCGGGGCGCGGCAATCCCTATGCGGCCAACGAGTTGCAGGATTTTACGGCTTACAATCCGGTTGAACAGCGCCACATCGCGCGCGCCATCCCGCTGACCGACATCGACGATAGCGGACGGGTCAATCCCTATCCGCTGCTGCGGGTGCAGATCGAGGAAAAGGACACGGGCAAGACGGTGGCCGCCGATGCCGTCGTGGGCACTGCCCGGGACGTCCATTGCCGGGAGTGCCACGCCAAGGGCAAGATCGCCGCCAACGACCAGTTCGACTGGGATTCGATCCAGCAGGCTTACCACTCGAGTAAGTTCTACGGCGAGAACCCGACCAAGGCGGCCTCGGGCTGTTGGACTGCGGCTCCGTTTTGTTCCACCAGCTATTCCGCTCCGAAATTCCTTGCCTCGGTGGATCGCGAAGGCAATCCCAGCGACAGCATCTTCGACCAGGAATTTGCCGCCAGCCGCAATATCGGCGCCTTGCACGATTTCTACGATTGGACCGAGGAAGTCGGCGCCCAGAACGGCGGTCCCTCTGCCGACGGCAGCGGCTATGCCTGGGACGGTCCCTTTCCCTGCAGTTCCTGCCACCGCAGCCGCATCAGCGCCGAAGTGGGCGATCCCTGGGTGTGGACCTTCACCGGTTTCCGCGGCGCCAACCAACCCACCGACAGCGTCGGCACCCTTTCCGAGGTCATCCACAACTTCCACGAACAACTGCAGCTAAATCCCGATGACCCCGGCAAGATCCTGCGCGAAGCCAATGGCCGCCCCAAGCTGTGGGATCCAGCGACAGGCGCCAACCCCAACACCCTGTTCCCCACCGTGAAGGACGGTGAGGCCTTGCCCATGGAGCAGAACTGCCTGCGCTGCCACGGCGGCCACCGCGAGCCGCTCTACCGCGACCGCATGTACACCGCCGGCGTCACCTGTTACGACTGCCACGGCGACATGCGGGCGGTCGGCTCGGCCTTCGAAAAGGCCAAGCCGGGCACCGGCGGCGCCACCCGCCGGCTGGGCTGGTACGAACAGCCGGACTGCGGCTCCTGCCACACCGGCGACGCCATCCGGGGCCAGGACGGCAGCGGCGGCTACTATAGCGCCGGCGTGATGAAGCGGGCCTTCGAAGACAGCGACCGGACCGCCTCGCCGCGAACCCCGATCACCACCCGGTTCGCCGTGCAACCGGGCAACCGAATCACCATGCCCGGCATCGAAACCGACGTGATGGAAGACGAGTACCGCTACCGCGACAAGCCCTACTTCCGCGGCATCCAGGTCGCGCTGTACCGCAACAGCCGCGACACCCACGGCAACGTGCCCTGCGCGGCCTGCCACGGCGGTGCCCACGAAAACTGGCCCAACCGCGACCCC
>VEPB01000167.1 GCA_012026715.1 Methylococcaceae bacterium
ATTACGGTTTCCAGGGCAGCCGATTGCTGTTCGCCTCGGAGTTGAAGGCCTTCGCCGCCCATCCGGATTTCGCCGCCGACATCGACCGAGGCGCCTTGAGCCTGTACATCCGCCATGGATGCGTGCCCGCCCCCCACTGCATCTATCGGGGGATCTGCAAGCTCCCGGCCGGCAGTTGGCTGCAACTGCCGCTGCGGTCCGCCGGCACCGCTGCGGCCGCGAACTCCCCGCTGGCCTACTGGCGCCTGAGCGATGCCGTGGAACGCGGCAGGGCGCGGCCGTTTGTCGGCTCCGCATCGGATGCGGCTGCGGCGCTGGAAGACACGCTCGGCCGGGCGGTGCGCCGGCAAATGCTGGCCGATGTGCCGCTGGGGGCGTTCCTGTCCGGCGGGATCGACTCCTCGGCCATCGTCTCCTTGATGCAGGCGCAGTCCAGCCGCCCGATCCGGACCTTTGCCGTCGGCTTCACCGAGGCCGAATACAACGAGGCGGGCTACGCCAAGGCGGTCGCCGAGCACCTCCACACCGAGCACACCGAACTCTATCTGACCCCCGGCGATGCCCTGGGGGTCATCCCGCAACTGGCGCAGATCTACGACGAACCCTTCGCCGACTCGTCCCAGATTCCCACCGTGCTGCTGGCGCGCATGGCACGCCGGCACGTTACCGTGGCCCTGTCCGGCGATGCCGGCGACGAGATGCTGTGCGGCTACAACCGCTACCGCGTGGCGGCTCGCTGGGGTGTTCTCGCCAAGATCCCATTGCCGCTGCGGCGCCTGACCGGCCAGCTGTTGCAGCGGGTCGGGCCGGACAACTGGCGGCGGCTGTTCGATCGGCTGGGCCGGCAGGTGGCCCTGCCGGCGGCCATGACCGAAAAGCTCGACAAGTTCGCCCTGCAATTGCAGCGGGCCGACGACGTCGCGGCGCTTTACTACGGACTGGTCTCGGCGCTGGACGATCCCGGCCGGGTGGTGGTCGGCGGCGGCGAGCCTGCCACCTGGCTGACCCGGATCGGATTGGCTCAGGCCTTCGCCGATCCCCAGGCCCACATGATGTTCCTGGATGCCATGAGCTATCTGCCCGACGACATCCTGGTCAAGGTGGACCGCGCCGCCATGGCGGCCAGCCTGGAAACCCGCATGCCGTTTCTGGATCCGGATTTCGTGGAATTCGCCTGGTCGCTGCCGGCCGGGCTCAAGTTCCGCCAGGGCCAGGGCAAATGGCTGCTGCGGCAGATGCTGTACCGCCGTGTGCCCCAGGCGCTGCTGGAACGGCCCAAGAGCGGGTTCGCCATACCCTTGGGGGACTGGCTGGCCGGTCCGCTCCGGGATTGGTGCGAATCCCTGCTGGCCCCAGAGCGCTTGCGCCGGGAAGGTTTTTTTGATGTGGACTTCGTCGGCCAGTGCTGGCACCAGCATCGGTCCCGCCAGCGGGAATGGCAAACCCTGTTGTGGAATGTGTTGATGTTCCAATCCTGGCTGGAAGGCGGAAGGGGATGATCGCCTACTGGTTCCTCATCGGCCTGCCGACCCTGCTGAGTTTCCTCGCCATTCCCGCCGGCACGCCGCGCCGGGCCCTGCTCTGGCTGGTGGCGCTGGTTTATCAGGTCTTCGTCGGATTGCGCTACCAGGTGGGCGCCGACCGCGTGGCCTACGGCTACATGCACCAGTACATCGCCGCCTGCCCGCTGAGCCAGGCCCTGGCATTCACGGAGCCCGGCTATGCGGCCTTGAATTGGGGAATGGCGCGGCTGGGCGGCAACATGGATTCGGTCAACTTCGCGGTGTCACTGGTGTTCGTTTCGGGATTGGTCCGCCTCGCCAGCTTACTGCCCAATCCCTGGATCGCCCTGGTCAGCGTGACCCCCTACCTGGTCATCGCCATCGGCATGAGCGCGGTGAGGCAATCGGCCGCCATCGGCCTGGTATTTCATCTGATGGCGAGCTGGCGTCAAGCTCCGACGAGAAAACTCCTGCTTTCCGGCATCGCGGCCAGTTTCCATTACAGTGCGGTTATGGCCTTTATCTTCGTCCAGCAGAGTATCAGGCTGCGCCCCTGGTTGCGGGGATTATTGCTGGCGCTGGGTGCCGCCGCGATATTTCCGATCGTCAATTCCAGCGACGCTTACGCCAAGTATTACGCCACCTATCTGGAAGACAACCTGCTGTCTCCCGGCGCCTTCATGCATGTATTGCTGAACGCCATTCCCGGCGCCCTTTATTTGTTACTGCATAAGCGCTGGCAGGCCAGATTCGGCAAAAACGACCTTTTGCCCATGCTCTCGGTGCTGAGTATTGCCAGTATCTTCGGCGTATCGGTTTCATCCACCGGTATCGACCGCCTGGCCCTGTATCTCTCGCCGATCCAGATGATGGTTTACGGAAGTCTGCCCGTTCTATTCGGACGCCAATACCAAATCCTCTGGTGCGCGCTGGTCGCCGGCTACAACCTCGTCGTGATGTATTGGTGGCTGAATTACGCCAATACCGCCAAAGGCTTTCTGCCTTACGACAACTGGCTCGCTCACTGGTTCGTCGACTAACCTGCCTTCGTCAGGATACGCCATGCTAGGAACATCGGAACGCCCGAAGAAAGTTGTGCTGGTGGCCAATACGTCGTGGAATATCCATAATTTCAGGCGCCGCCTGATAACCCAGCTGCTGGAGCGGGGGGTGGACGTCTATGTGCTGGCTCCTTACGACAATTACTCAAAAAATCTCGGCAAGGTTCACTATATCGAGTTGCCGATGGATAGGCGAGGCACCGATCCGCTGCGGGAGATTTGCCTGCTGGCGCGGCTGATCTGCATATTTTATATCGTCAGGCCCGACGTCATCCTTTCGTATACCCCGAAATGCAATATCTATGCGGCAATCGGTGCCCGGATCCTGGGTATACCCATCATCACCAATATCTCCGGCCTGGGCACCGCATTCATCCGGCGCAGCTGGCTTACCCGCGTCGTCAAATACCTGTACAGGGTTGCCTTGAAAGGTTCCGTGAGGGTATTTTTCCAGAACCGCGACGATCAACGTCTATTCCTGGACAAGGGGCTGGTGAGCGCCGAACAGGCCAGGCTGCTGCCGGGGTCGGGCGTGGATCTGCAGCGGTTCTCGCCGGCACCGGTCCCTGCCAACGGCAGCGGTGCCTTCGTGTTTCTCTGCGTCGCCCGCCTGCTGAAGGACAAGGGTATCGAGGAGCTGGTGGAGGCGGTGAAATTGCTTAAGCCCCGCTATCCCCATCTGGAATGCCGGTTGCTGGGCTTTCTCGACCTCCAGAATCCTTCGGCGATTGGCGCCGAACTGCTGCAGGCCTGGGTCGCCGAGGGGACGGTCGACTACCTCGGCAGCAGCGACAATGTCGTCGACCCTCTGCGCCATTGCGACTGTGTGGTGTTGCCGTCGTACCGGGAAGGCACGCCCCGCTCCTTGCTGGAGGCCGCCAGCGTCGGCAAGCCCATCGTCACCACCGATACGGTAGGTTGCCGGGAAACCGTGGAAGATGGGGTCACGGGCTTGTTGTGCCGGGTGCGTGACGCCGTCGACCTGAAAGACAAGATGGAAAAGATGCTGCGGTTGTCCGAGTCGGAGCGGGCGGCCATGGGCGCCAAAGGCCGGGAAAAGATGCAGCGGGAATTCGACGAAAGGATCGTGATCGACCGCTACCTGGAAACCATCTCGGAAATCCTGGAGGAGCGTTGCCGGTCTGCCGCCGCGCTGTTTGAGGCGAAACGGAGCGCTTGAGGACCGGCTGAAAGGCGGACGAAGGCGCCATCGCCTTCCCTTTCATCTTGCAACAACCGGTCGAAGTGGTCGGGCAGCGGGAAGGGCGCGGCGGGCGGGGCGATCTCCCACCCCCGCCTACCTCTTGCGACAATTTCCCGAGACTAAAGAAATCGAGAGTCCGACCGCCTCCTACTGCAGGCCTTGCAGCGTTGTTCTTGCTTCGTCCGAGCCGGTGAACTCGGCTTTGGTCTCGAGCGCCTTGGCGAGCTGGTCCTTGGCCTTGGATTGATCGCCCTGCTTGTGGTACATCATGCCCAGGTGGTAGCGGAAAACGGGGACCTGGGGGCTTTTATCCACGACGGTGGTTTGCAGCGCCACGGCTTTGTCGACCTCTCCATTCAGATAGCGGATCCACGCCACGGTGTCGCGAAGCGCCGGCTCCTCGGAATTTTCGAGGCGACTGGCAAGTTCGGCGGCCCGCTTGATCTGGTCAGCGGACGCGCCGGGCAGGCTGAGCAGGCTGGCCAGATTGTTGATGGCCACCAACTGGTCGGGGTTGGCTTTCAGGATCCCCTCGTAGACCTCTCTGGCCTTGTCGTATTGTTTGGTCGCTTCGTAGACGCGCGCGATGTTCAGCTGGATGTTGAGATCCTTCGGATCCACGGCCAGGGCTTTCCGGTAAATGGCCAGCGCTTCGTCCGACTGTCCCAGTTTTTCGTAGTAGCTTCCCAGGTTGGCGTAGGGCAACAGCCAGTCCGGCTTGACCTCGATGGCTTTGTTGAGCGCCTTGACGCCATCGGCTTCGTGCTTTTGCGCGAAGTTCACCCCGGCCAGCAATTGGTAGGCGCCGGCGTGCTTGGGGTTTTCCGAGATCACTTTCTTCAGCATCGCCAGCGCCTTGTCCGGTTTTTCCTGCGCCATCTGTAGCGAGGCGGAGGCGGCCAGCGATTCGTAGGAGTTGTTGCTCAGTCGCTGGGCGGCATCGTACTCGGTGACTGCCAGGTCATATTTCTTGCGCCCCTGATAGAGCGAGCCCAGGCGCAGTGCCACGGCGGCGTTGGAAGGAATGCGCTTGCGGAGGTCCTTGAACACCGCCTCTGCCGCATCGTCCTGTTTGTCCATGGCCAGCAATTCGGCCTTGAGGTTGAGCGCGTCCAGGTTGTCGGGTTGTTGGGCCAGGAAGTCGTTGGTCTGGGTCAACGCCTGCGACAGGTTCTTTTGCCGGGCCAGGAAGTCCACCAGGTTTCGCCTGACCGCGAAGTCGCGGGGGGCGGTGCGTATGGCCCGTTCGAGCGTTTCCTGCACTTTCCCGGTTTCCTGGTTGGCCAACTGGGCATTGGCCAGCATGGTCAGCGCTTCGGTGGAATTGGGCTGCTGATCGACCAGGGTTTGAAAGGTGGCGACGGCTTGTGCGGGCAGCTTCCGGCTCAGTTCCAGCTTTCCTTTCAGCAGTAGGGCTTGAGTGTCGTTGGGTTGCTTGGCCAGGACCTCCGCGATCAGCGCGTCGCTTTCTTCGCCGCGGCGGTTTCGCGCCAGAAGCTCGGCGAGCACCAGCCTGGTCTTGTCCGCTTCCGGGCGGTTCTCGGCTTTGGCGAGGAACTCCCTGAGAACCTGTTCCGCCTGGCCGCTATTGCCTTTGCGCTGCAACAGGCTGGCGAGCGCCACGTTTAGGTCCAATTGGGTGCCGAAGTCGTCGGCGACGGTGGCCAGGGCCTTCTGATAAGTGGCGACGGCCTTTTCGACGTCGTTCTGCTTTTCGTAATGGGCGCCGAGATTCACATAAGGCACCAGCCAGCTCGGGTTCAGTTCGATGGCCTTTTCCAGGGCCGCAACCCCTTCCTGGGAGTGATCCTGCGATAGCTTCAGGACCCCCAGCAATTGCTGCGCGCCGGCATTGCGAGGGCTGCCGGCCAGCACTTTTTCAACAGCGGCAAGCGCTTGATCGCCTTGTTTCAGCTCCATGTGGATTGAAACCAGAGCCTTGAGCGCATCGTAGGCGCCACCTGACTTTTCCACCGCAACCGCATACTCCTTCAGCGCGGCATCGTACTTCTTCTGGTCGGCGTACAGATTGCCCAGTCGGAATGCCGCGACCGGCTTGTCCGGGAAGCGTTCTTTCATTTCGCGGATCGCCGTCTCATAGGCGGCGGCATCTTTACCGACCGCCAGCAGGTCTGCTTTCAGGTTGAGGCCATCGAGACTGTCCGGTTGCAGCTTGAGGAACTCGTTGATTTGGTCGAGCGCTTGGGCGGGATTGTTCTGCTGTACCAGAAACTGGGCCAGATTGCGGCGCAAGCCAAAATCCGTCGGTTTGACCTGCACGGCGCGCTCCAGGTTTTCCTGCGCCAAGGTCGGTTTTCCGTCCATCTGGAATGCGCTGGCCAGCAACGACAGGACTTCCGTCGCGTCCGGTTGTTCCTTGAGGATTGAACGGAAGGCGGCGATGGCGTCCTGAGCGTTCTTTCGGTTCAGCGCCAGTTTGCCCTTGAGGAGCAGCGCCTGGCGATCGCTGGGGTGCTCCTTGAGAACCTCGTCAGCAACTTTTTCGGCGTCGGCGTAGCGACCGCGGCGGGCGATCAGTTCGGCCAGGGCAACCTGCGCCTTAACCGCTTCCGGCGTGTCCTCGTTGGCTTGGATGAAATCCTGGAGGACCTTTTCTGCCTGCTCCGCCTTCTTGCTGCGCTCGAGCAAGCCGGACAGGGCTGCGACCGGTTCGAGCGACTTCGGATGGGCGGTAATCGCGGACTGAAGCTCGCTTTCTGCACGACCCGTATCGCCGCGGTTCAGCAGGAATTCGACGAGAGCCAGGACCGGCTGGGTGTCGTCAGGGAAATCGCGGATGGCCGCCCGCAGCGCGGTTTCCACGTCACTCCAACGTTCCAGCTGAAAGTAGAACTTGGCGAGCGTGAGCCGGTTCTGCAGCACAGAGGGTTCAGTGCTAATCAGGGTCTTGATCGCTTGCTCGGCCTGGTCGAATTTTTTCATCTCGGTGAAAAGCTTGGCCTGGGCCGACAGCAGCGCCGTTTTCTTGGTGCTTGAGGCGAGTCCCTCGGCGAGGGCCTGCTCGGCACTGGCCAAATCCCCATGTTGGTTGCGGAGCATGGCCAATACGACATAGGGGTCCGGTTGATCGGGCTTTTCTGAAACGATCGCTTGCAGCCCTTTCAGTGCGTCTTCGGTTTTTCCCTTGAAGTTGTCGATGGCGATCTGCAGCATCCTTACTTCGACATCGGTGGGTTTTTCCTTGGCAACCGGGCCCAGCATTTCCTCGGCTTTGTCGATTTGCTTGGCCATCAGGAAGAACCGCGCCAGATGGAATTGGGCGTCGCGGAAGTTGGGGTCCAGTTCGACGGCTTTTTGGAAAAGCCCAAAGGCCTGCTGAAAGTTCTGCTTGTCTTCCTCGATGCGGCCGAGATAGTAATAGGGCTGCGGCGATTTCGGATCGATCTGCAGGACGTTCTTGAATTCGATCGAGGCCTTCTCGGAATTCGCCTGCTCGTAGTAACTGATGGCCTTTTTGAGATGATCGGCCTTACGCTCTTCGGCGCCGCCACAACCGAGCAGCGTCGCTGCCAAAATAAGCGCGGTGGGCCGTAGGGATCTGGCTTTCATGGGTAAACTCCAGGGTTTCGCAATGGAATAGGGGTGAGTCCGGCGTGCGGCGAGATGGGGAGAAGTGGTCCGGCTGCGGATTCGCAAACGACTGCAAGGCTGATGCCACCGCCCTGCGGTCCTTGGTTCGAACGACGTATGCTACGGATACGGTAGCGCTTGTCCAGCGTCGGGGCGCTGCGGCGGCGCTTTCCCGCCACGGGGGCAAGGGGCCGTCGCACGGTGGGGGTTGTGGCATTTCACGCGGTAGTGGTGCATATGCCGTATCGTACAGCGCGTTTGTGACGTTATTGTGTGAACGGCCGGGATTCCCAAGTCTGCCCGGTGTGCGCCGCCGTTCTCCCAGTTGTTTTCCTTAGTTTTTGAAACCGGCCGACCGCCAGTCATGGAGCTTTTCCGATACGAATTCAAGGCGATGGGGTGTCCCTGCGAAGTCCAGCTGTTTGCCGATGATCGCCGAAGTGCCGGACGCATTGCCGATCTGGCGATCGTCGATGTGCGGCGACTGGAGGCGAGGTATTCCCGCTATCGGGAGGACAGCCTGCTCTCCGCCATCAATGCCGTCGCCGCGCGCGGCGGCGGCATCCGCGTCGATGACGAAACCGCCAGCCTGCTGGACTACGCCGCGACCTGCCATGCCCAAAGCGGCGGCTTGTTCGACATTACCTCCGGCATCTTGCGACTGGCCTGGCGTTTCGGCAGCGGGCAACTGCCCGCGCCGGAAACCATAGCGACCCTGCTGGAACGGGTTGGCTGGCACAAGCTGCGCTGGCAACCGCCATTGCTGGAGTTTCCCCAACCTGGACTGGAATTGGATTTTGGCGGAATCGTCAAGGAATACGCGGTCGACCGGGCGGCAACGCTGTGCCGGAACGAGGGAGCGCGGCACGGTCTGATCAATTTGGGGGGCGACATCCGGGTCATCGGGCCCCGCGTCGATGGCAGCCCGTGGCAGGTGGGGATTGCGCATCCTCGCAAGCAGCATCAGTTGTTGGAGACCGTGAGGCTTTATCGTGGTGCGGTCGCCAGCAGCGGCGATTACGAGCGTTGCCTGGTGGTCGACGGCGTGCGTTACAGCCACGTGCTCAATCCTACAACGGGCTGGCCGGTCCGCCATCTGGCGGCCGTCACGGTGCTGGGTGAACACTGCGTAGTGGCCGGGAGCGCCTGCACCATCGCCATGCTGCTGGAGCAAGACGGCCCGGAATGGCTTGCAAGCCTGGGACTCCCGCATCTGTGGGTCGATGTCGCGGGCGGCCAGGGCGGTAGCCTGGAATGATTTAGGCTAGTCGCGACCGCGCGCGATTGAGGGATTTCACCCATCTTGCCGTGCTGGAAAACATCCCGCTCTTGGCTCTGCGAGCCTCGAGCTTGGTTTTTCAGGTTGGTGATCGGGAGATAAGGCCGTACCGCCCAATACCCAGATGTCGATCCTCAATCCCAGGAGGGAAACCTTCCTTCATCCGCAAGCCGGGCGGTGGCCCGTTCCAGCCCCGCCATGAAGCCGGCGCGGTCGCCTTCCCAGTGCAGCGCCTCGCCCACGAACACGTCGCAGAAGAACGGCACCAGCAGTCCCTCGCCCTTAGGTAAAGCCTTGCCGAGGCCGTGCAGGAACACCGGGGTGACGGGAACCTGGGGGAAGCGCTCGGTCAGGTGGGCGATGCCGGTCTTGAAGCGCGCCAGCCTTTCCGGCTCGCCGCGGCTGCCTTCCGGAAACAGCAGCAGGATGTCGCCGCGCTCCAGCGCCTCGGCGCAGCCGGCGAGCGGGTCGCTGCCACGCTGGGGGCGGCGGCTCAGGGGGATGATGCCGATGATGTGGAGCGCAAACCAGGCCAGCAGCCGGTTGCCGAGGAAGTAGTCCATGGCAGCCACCGGCCGCAGCCTTGGCAGCATCTCCAGCGGCAGCAGCGACATCAGCACCAGGGTGTCCAGATGGCTGTTGTGGTTGGCGGCGATGAGGGCGGGGCCGGCCTTGGGCAGCCATTCCCGCCGACGCACGTTGAGGCCCAGCACGACCAGCACCACCAGTCGCACCAGCACCGCGAAGAACAGGAAGCGCAGCAGCCGGACCATCAGAAATAAAGGTAACGGATGAAGTGGAAGAACAGCGGCGCGGTGTAGGTGAGGCTGTCGATGCGGTCCAGCACGCCGCCGTGGCCGGGGATGAGGGCGCCGCTGTCCTTGACCCCCAAGTCTCGCTTGAGCGCCGAGACGACCACATCGCCGACGAAGCCGCTGATCCCGATCAATAGCCCGGCCATGGCGGCATGTTCCAGATCCATGGGCGTCAGCCAGGGTGCCAGGCCCACCGCCAGCGCGGTGGTGGTGGCGACCCCGCCGAGGAAGCCGGCCCAGGTCTTGTTGGGGCTGACCTTGGGGATGATCTTGCGGCGGCCCAGCGACTTGCCCCAGACGTATTGGGCGACGTCGTTGCTCTCCGTCAGTAGCACCAGGAACAGCACCAGGCCGGGACCGCCTGCCGCCTTGTCCTCGGCGCCTGGCAGCACCAGCAGGAAAGCCAGGTGGCTGAGGCTGAACACCAGGGTCATCAGGCCCCAGTGAATGGTGCCGGCCGCCTTCAGGAAGTCGCGGGTCTCGCCGATGGTGACCATGCGCATGGGCAGGAACAAAAAGGCATAGACTGGGATGAAGATGATGAACATGCCGTACCAGGCTTGCGCCACCCAGTAATACTGCAGCGGAATGGCCAGATAGGCCCAGAACAGCACCCGGCGGTCGGCGCGGCGGGTGGGGATCAGGCTGAAGTATTCCTTCAGCGCCAGGAAGCTCATGAAGGCGAAGAACACCAGGGAGATGTTGCGGTTGAGCACCATCGCCAGGCTGAACACCCCCACCATCACCCACCAGGAGCGCACCCGCGATCGCAGTTCCCCGTAGCTCTTGCCCGGCGAGCGGCGCTGCAGCAGATGGACGGTGAGGGAGGCGATCAGCAGCACCGCGAAGATGCCGCCCAGGGTGACCAGCACCGGCAGCTTGACGGCCAGCCAGTTCATGCCGCCACCTCCCGCAGGGCCGCGCGGGCGCGGTTCACCACCGTGACCGCGGCCAGCACCGACAGCACCGCCACCACCCAATTCAACCAGGCTCCGGCCGCCAGTCCCAAGCCCAGCAGCAGGCCCACCAGGCCGATGACGAAAGCCCGGTCGCTCTTCCCCAAGGGGCCGTCATAGCGGCGACTGGCGCCGATCTGCACCGCGATCACCCCGCTCATTTCCGAGATCACCATCAGCAGCAGAAAGCCGCCCAGCCAAACCCCGCGGACTTCCGGCAGCGAGGCCAAGGGCGCATACAGGGCGATGTCGGAGACCACGTCCCCCAGTTCGTTGAGCACCGCCCCCAGGTGGCTGCGCATGTCGTGCTCCCGCGCCAACATGCCATCGATGGCGTTGAGCGCCATGCGGACGAACAGCACCAGGGGAAGCAGCAGGTACGGCCAGCGCGCCGCCGGCCACAGGACGATGGCTAACCCCACGGCGACCGAAAGCAGCAGGGCGGCGACGGTGACCTGGTTGGCGGTGACACCGGCCGCGGCCAGCCGCGCCGTGATGGGTCGCAACAAGGCCTGGAAGCGCGGTTTGAGGTCGTAGATGGTGGGCATGGCTTGCCTCGCGTCGAGTGATCTGGACAGTGGCCCGCCCGGTGCAACCGGATCGGGGCGGACCCGGAATTCTAGCCGTTCGGCGGATGACGATGGAGTAGGGCGGTAAAGTCGGCGGCCGGCAGTGGCGGGCTGAACCAATAGCCTTGCAATTCGTCGCAACCCCATTGGCCCACCAGTTGGGCTTGCTCGCTGGTTTCGATGCCTTCGGCGACCGTCCGGATCCCCAGCCCCCGTCCCAGTTGCAGGATGGTACGGACTAGCAGGGCGCTGTCGGCGTCTTGATGCACGTTGCTGAGAAATCCACGGTCGATCTTCAGCTTGTCGACGCGGAAGCGCCGCAGATAGGACAGGCTGGAATAGCCGGTACCGAAATCGTCGAGGGAAATGGTGATGCCGAGTCCGCGCAGGCGCTGGATTTGGCCGGCGGACTCGGCGGTTTGGTCCAGCAGAACCGATTCGGTGATTTCCAGTTCCAGGGCGCCTGGTTCCAGGCCACTTTGCGCCAGTGCCTGCTCGACGGTTTGCTCAAGCAGGCCGCGGCGCAATTGAAGGGCGGACAGGTTCACCGCGATTCGCAGGCTGGAATGGCCGGCCGCACGCCAATGGGCCGTCTGCCGGCAGGCTTCCGCCAACACCCAGGCGCCGAGGGGAACGATCAAGCCGGTTTCTTCCGCCAGCGGGATGAATTCCACCGGCGATACCATTCCCCGCCGGGGATGGCGCCAGCGCAGCAAGGCTTCGGCGCCGGTGATGCGGCCGCCGGCGCATTCCACCAAGGGCTGGTAGTGCAATTCGAAGTCGCCGGCCTCGATGCTCTTGCGCAATTGGCCCGCCAACTCGAAGCGTTGCCGGGCACGGTCGTTCATGGCCTGGTCAAATAGACAGCAGACCTTGCCGCCATCGGCTTTTGCCTGATACATGGCGGTATCGGCATGCTGCAGCAGGGTGTCGAAATCGTGGCCATGGCCGGGATAAAGGCTGATGCCGATGCTGCTTTCGATGACGACTTCGTGTTCGCCGATTTGCATGGGTTCGGCGATGCGGCGGCGGATTTCTCTGATGGCCTGCCACATACCTTCGTCATCCCCCGCCAGAGGGGCGATGACGGTGAATTCGTCGCCGCCCTGACGCCCGACCGTGGCTGGCTCGGGCCATTGCTCCAGCAACCGGGACGCGATGATCTCCAGGGCCCGGTCGCCGGCGCGATGGCCCAGGGAATCGTTGATGGATTTGAAGTTGTCGAGGTCGACGAAAATCAGGGCGAGCCGGCTGCCGTCCCGATCTGCGACGGCGCTCGCCTCTTCAAAGCGCTCCCGCACCAGAATCCGGTTGGGGAGTTGGGTCAGCGGGTCGTGGTGAGCCAGGAAGCGGATGCGGGCTTCGGCCTGCTTCCGTTGGCTGATGTCGGAAAAGATGCCGACATAATGGCTGGTGCTGCCATTCGCCGCACGTACCGGGCTGATGCTCAGCCATACCGGATAGTGCTCCCCATCGGGCCGCCGATTCATCAGTTCGCCTTGCCAATACCCCCCTGTTGCCGCGGTGCGCCCGCCGTCGCCGAATAGATCGGTCTCGGCACAGCCGAATGCCGATTCGGCCTGCATGGCGGTGACGGCCTCCGCCGGCTGGCCCGTGATCCGGCTGAAGGCCGGATTGACGGCGACCACCTTCCCGCCTGCGTCGGTGATGACCACGCCCGCATAGCTGCTCTCGAACACTTCCGCCATCAGCCGACGCCGCGCCTCGCTGAGGTCCCGTTCGGCGATCAGGCCGCTGGTGTAAGCGTCGTGCCGCCGGCAAAGTTCGATGGCCTTGGCCAGCTGGGCCATGCTGGGCTTGAACATCTGGGTGACCGGCAAATTGCTTTCCGGCAGTTCCGGCGCCATCAGAAGGACGACTCCCGCGGCATCGATCGGCAACCGCAGAAAGGCGCGATAGTCGCCGGTGGTCGCCGGCAGCGCGGCCAACAGGCCGGACGCGTCCGCCTTCAGTTCGGTGGGGCCGAAAACCAGCCCGGCCGGCAGGCTTGGCGACTGGCCGACAGACTTCCGCAAGTCATAGTCGCCAACCACGGCGGCCACGCGGGCGTTGACCGATTCACCGGACAGGGTGGCCGCAGGCGGCAGTTCCAGGACGATCAGTCCGGCGGGGAAAGACGTGTAATAGAGCAGCTTTTGCAGCGTCCGGGTCAGCAGTGGCACCAGGCTGATTTCGTTGCCGATCGTGACCGCGACCCCGTGGAGGATCGGCAGGATTTCATTTTGCCGGTCGTTCATGGCCCGCTACCAACGGGCGGCAACCAGGGCGCCGTTGTGAAACAGCGGGTAGCCGTGCAGCGTGGTTCCGCCGATTTCGCCCAGCGAAGTGGCCCCTGCCAGGAACCGGGCGCCCGATCGTCGGGTGATATCGGCGACTTCCGCGGTGGCCGAGTCGATCCCCAGGTATTGCCGGCGGCCCGCGCAATAAAACAGGAGCAAAGCATCGCCGGATGACTCTCCGTTGAGTTGGTCCAGTCCCCGCAGCAAGGCTTCGACCGTATGCGTGGAGTCGACCTGCGGGGCTTCCAGCAGGGTCAGCAGGGAGTCCGGGGGAACTTCCCCGATGCAAAAAAGCGCTCCGGCGTCGTCCAGTGCCACCGGTATCCGCACCAAGGCCTGATGATTGGCGCGCACGATGCCGAACGGGAAGCGCACGCTGTAGCGGTAGAAATTGTCCCGGTCGATCGCCACGCCGTACTGGTCTCGCACCAGTTCCCGGTAGACCTCAAAGGCGGGGCGCCAGTCGATCTGGGCGATCCGGTTGCCATCCGTGGACGTGGCCAGCAGGGACAGTTCGGGGATGCGGTAGCCATGTTCGGCGATCATGCCACGGTGTCGTTCCAGCAGCGCCACGAGGACGCCGTTGCCGGCGAGCGTTCCGTCCCGGATCAGGCAGGGCATGGGCCGGAACGACTCGCTGCCGGCATTGGTTCCGGCATAGTGGACCCGATTGGCCAGGCGCAGGTACAGCTCATCCAGCAAGGTGGCGATGTTGGGAACCAGGGCATCGAAGATCAGCAACAGGGTCGCTTCGCTGCGGTCCTTTGCCAGCCGCGGTTCCAGGTCGAGAGCGATGGTGTCGGCCATCGCGGCGGCGCCCGCTGGGTCGTGGGGCAGGTCCGGATAGAGCGCGAGGTAAGGGCTCGGCCCCAACCGCAGCAGCCATAACCCCGCTGTGCGAAACCCCCCTTCCGCGATGATGCTGGGGAAGATCCCGCCTCCGAAGGGCATGTGCCACTGTGCGCATAAGTCCTGAAGGGCGGGCACCCAGACCCGGTCGGATTCGGGAATGAGCGCCAGCACGCCGGAACCGGGCTGCGCCGCGTCCCATTCGCGCAGAGTCTGTTCAATCGCCGCGGCGTCCCAAACGGGAAAATAGCGCATGGAGGAATTTTGCATGGTGCCGCTGCCAAGGGGGCGAGAGGGTCCCCCGTCGCTTACAGGATAGGATGACCCCTCGCAAAATTCGAGGCGGAAGGGGCCGGGCAGGTCATGATCCCGTCAGGCTTGGTGGGCCCAGTGCCAGGGTTCGTAGTGGTAGCCGTAAGGATTGTCGCGCGGGTAGGACAGCTGGAAACCGAATGCTCCGGCATGCCCTTGCAGCCAGGCAAAGGCGGCGGTCCGTTCGAAGCTCTCTTCCAGCGGTTGCTGGTTCGGACAGCCGATGTCGACCGCCCGGCCGGTGTGGTGTTCGCTGTACCCGGGCGGCGCACTGACCGCGAGGATCTGCTCCAGGGTTTGGCCCGATTCCAGTTTGCGCCGGACGATCTGGGCCTGGCGTTCGAAACTGCGGAATGCCGATACGATCTGAATGTCGATGCCGTCCGCCGCTGCCGCCCGCTTCAGTTCGGCCCAGGCGGCGGCAGTGGCCGGCGTCAGTTGGTGCTCGCGGCCCGAGGCCTCGACTTCGGCCACGACCAGGTCATCGGCCTCGGGGCAAACCGGCAGCCGCCGCCGTTGGATCAGTGGCTCCGGAATGCCCAGCTCGCTCAGGGTGGCGCGGATGCGGTGGCGGTAGCCGGCGAGATCAATCACGAACGCACCCGAGTCGCCGGCGCTCGTCGCCGGCCTGGCGCCGGTGCGCCGGGCGGCGCCTCCAGGCCGTAATAATCCGCCAGCATGGATCCGTAGGCCTTGCCGATGGTGACCGGCTTGCTCCTCTGGCCCGCCCGTTGGACGGCATCCAGCAAGGCGCGATTGATCCGCTTGGGATCGGCGTTGACCGGCAGTACGTCGCCATAGGCAGCCGCGCGGATGCGTTCCGCCGGCGCGCCCAGATCCAGAGCCACCGGATACAAACCGGCGCGCCAGGCTTCCGTCAGCGCGTAGCAGTAGGTTTCCGGCCACGGGCTGAAAAATGCCGCCACCTGGCAGCCCTGGCGCGGCAGCAGCGCGTCCAGTTCTTCCCGGCGGTAAGGGCCGGTGAGGGTGACATTGTCCAGCCGGTCGAACGCGGCGTCGTCCTGGGTGTAGCCGACCACCACGAACTGCAGCGGCAGGCCGTCCTTGCTGGCGGTGCGGGCGCATGCCAGCAGCAGGTCGAAGCCCTTGTGGGCGCCGATTGCGCCGATCACGGCTACCCTCACCACGGCATCGGGCGGCGTGGCGGCAGGCTTGCGCCGGAACGGCGCTTCCGGGTGCGGCCGCACCACGGCGTTGGCCAGGCTCATGTGCGGTTTCAGCAGTTGGGCGACGGCGTTCGACGGCAGAAACACCCGCCGGGCTGCGCCGAGGAATTCGCGGTGATGGCTGCGCCAGGCGGCGACATCCTCGCCATGTTCGGCGTACAGCCGTTCGACGCCTTCCTCCGGGCCCAGGGCGGCGATGCAGCGATTGCAGGTGGCTGGATCGTACTGGGAATCCCCGCAGTAAAACCCGGTTTCGTCCATCATGTTGATGCGTGGGCAGAGGGGCAGGTAGTCGTGTACCGTGACGTCGTAAGGGATGCCCAGCCGCTGAGGTAGCTCCGTGATCCGGCGCGGGAAAAAGGGAATCTGGTGGAAATGGATGTGCCAGATGCCCAGTTCGCGCAGCTCAGCCACCAGCCATTCCAGATCATCCGGCCGATACGTCGCGGCGAAGTCGGTGCCGTGGGCCTGCAGCCGCCATTTGCCGTCGAGCTGCGAGCGCAGTTCCAGGACCGCGTGGCCTTCTTCGGCCAAGCCGCGGCATAGATCGTCGATGGCGACCTGGGTGCCGCCTCCCAATTCGTGGCTGACGAACAGCAGGTAGCGTCGAGCGTGGCGCAGCAGCAGCTGCTTCACGACCGGGTTGCGCGCCTCCGCCAGGGGATCGTCGGTCACGAAGCGTTGAACGGTGGCGGGATAGTCCGGATACCGGCGATACAGTTTGGCAAGGTTCTCGGCAAGCAGCGGCGATTTGTCGCCGCCGAAGGAAACCGAGCCGTGGTGCAGGACGAACAACCCGTCGGCCGAGACGTTGCGCCAGCCCAGAGCGGCCGCGCGCAGGCAGAAGTCGTTCTCCTCGGCATAGCCCTTGCCCCATTCGTGCTCGTCCAGGTAGCCGATCTCGTCCATGAGCTGGCGCTTGATGTACATGCAGTACCCCACCGCGGTGGGCAGATCGTGGCAGCCGTCGCCGTTGGCGTGGTGGAAGGCGCTATCCAGTTCTTCCAAGGTCCAGCCGACAGGGAGCAGGTTGTCGGCGTTGGGGCGCGGAAAACTGCAGATGGTGGCGTTGTTGGAGAGTGGCGTCACCGTGCCGATAGCCCCGTTGCCGTAGGCGACCCGGCGCAGCCGTTCAGCCCATTGGAGCGGCACCACGGTGTCGGAGTTGAGCAGGATCACGTCCCGCTCCGGATGCAGCCGCAGTCCCCGGTTGGCGGAAGCCACGAAGCCCAGGTTGCGGGGATTCTCCAGCAGGGTGATGCGGCCCGCCGCGGCGCGCTCGTGCAGCCGTTCGGCCAGTTCGGACTCGGGGCTGCAGTCGTTGACCACCACGACTTCATAGCGCCTATCCGGGTTGGCAGCCTCCAGGCTATCGAGGCAGGCCAGGGTCTGCGCCAGCCCGGAATGGGCCGGCACCACCACGTCGA
>VEPB01000429.1 GCA_012026715.1 Methylococcaceae bacterium
CTGGAGTTGTTGCCGGCCACCTGCATGTCCGGCAGGCCCAGCAGGCCGTGCTCGACGGCGGCGAACAGCAGTCCCAGGGCCGCCAGGGTGAGCAGGCCCAGGCCGATCTGCAGCACGTTGAACCAGCGGTCGGCCAGCTTGCCCGGCAGCCCGGCACGCCAGCCGAGCGCCAATAGCCAGCCTACGACGACCGCGCCGCCGAACGCGCTGAGCTGGCTCAGGCCGATGAGCAGCAAACTCCATTGCCAGGCCTTGAGGGGCGTGAGGCTCAGCCGGCCGAGGCCGATCGCCAGCGCCACCATGACCGCGAGCACGCCCCAGAACAGCACCGCCGGCCCCAGCCGGGGACCGCCGGCCAGCAGCACCCAGCGGTCGGATCCGAGGGTGATGCTGCTGGAGGCGTTGACGCTGGCGCTGCCCAGATCCACCGGTTGGATCCCGAAGCGCAAACCGATTCCGCCGTCCTCGCGCCAGGCCAGCGAGAGGGTCTGTTCGCCCGGCCGGATCGGCAGGCTCAGATTGCGGCCCTGCTGGCGGATGGGTTGGCTGCGGCCGTCGATGGTGACGGATTGCAGCACCGCGCCTTCCGGCAGAATCAGCGGATGCTGGCCGCCCTGGGTGCTGCGCAGGGTCAGGTCGAGATTGGTGTCGGTGGCGCGCAGCCCCGGACTGACCCGCAATTCGCTGTGGTCGATGGTCAGGGTGGCGCCGGCCGCTCCCTGGGGCGTGGTCAGGGTCAGATCGATGCTCTCGCCCGGCCACGGCCGCCATTCCGGCAGCCAGTTGCCGCCGGAATCCTGATGGTGGACCGGCGCCAATCCGGAGAATCCCAAGTGCCGAATGGGGCTCGCATCGACCCGCCAAACCTCGGTCCAGGCCGTGGTGGCAGGAGCCTGCAGGTGCAGCTGACCGCGCTGCTCCAGCACCGAATCCCACTCCAGGGTTTCCGTTCCCGCCGGCAGGTTGACCAGAACCTTGCCGTTGCGGGCGGTGACGCCATCGCTGGTGACCGATTCGCCCTCCAGCAGCGGGACTTCCGCCACCGCTGGGGTATCGTCGGGGGAGATGCGGGTGACTACGGTGCGGACGCGCCAGTCCAGGCCGATTTGAAGCGTGCGGGCGACTTCCACGAAGGGCGGCAGCGGCCGCGCTTCCAGAGTCGCGCCGGAAGCTTCGCCGGCCTTCAGTTCCCGCGACAGTTGCAGTTGGGCATCCGGCACGCCGTTGTCGCCGATGCCCTGGACCGACCAGCCGCCTCCTTCCACACTGACCCGTCGCGGTTGCAGCGGCAACGGAATCTGCAGCTGCTCGCGCGCCGGCAAGGGACCTGCCAGCACCACGTCGTGCCGGCCCGGCTTGAGCGCCAGCCACATTTGGCCGTCTTCGTTGCGGGGCAGCGCCTCGGCGGGGCTGCCATCGACCGTCACCTTGGCCGGCAGCCACTGGCCCTCCTGGGCCGGCAGCGGGATCGCGATGGGCTGCGCGGCATCCACTTCCAACTGCTGCTGCAGCTCGGTGGGGCGCAGGTGCAGCCGCAGTTGCGGGATGACGGCACAGCGCGGCAGGCATTCCGGCAGCTCCAGCAGCCGGTTTTTCAGCTCCTGCAGCAGGGTGTCGGGTGGGTAGTCGGCTGCGGTTGGCGGAGCGGCCAACGTCAGCAATGCGGCCGTCAAGACGGCAATGTAGGGTGGGTTAGACGCGCAGCTCGAACGACCACCCGCTCTTGAAACCGCCTCGGTGCGCGTCGTAACCCACCACGGCGTTCGGTGTGCGTGGTTTGATGGGTTAAAACGCGCGGCGAAGGTTTTGCGAGAGTGGATTGCGGTCGGGATCGCGCGTTTAACCCATCCCACAAAGGCGGTTATGGGGTTGGCGGGAGGTGTCGGGGCGTTTGGCGGTGCGGGTTGCCGCGCGGCGCCGCCGCCGCCCGGACCGCGCCGGCCACCCATCACCACCCAGGCCAGCGCCATCAACAGCCCGACCCGCAGCAGGTTGAGGATCAGGTTGCCGGCGGGCGGGATCAGCCACAGGCCGAGCTGCTGGTCGCGCAGCACCGGGCCATTCCAGCCCAGCGACACGGAATTCCAGTTCCAACGGGGAAGGCCGGGGCCGGTCTGGGTGATGGCGGTGGGGTCGATGTCGTGGAGGCGGGTGGTCTGATCCGCTCCTGCTCCCAACGAACGCTTGTATTTTCGTTCGGACAGCGGTGCGCTCAACATCAGATCCCGTAATTTTTCGTCAGGCTCCTCTTGCCTCTGCATTTCCATGGGCGCCGCAGGCGGAGCCGCTGCCGGCATCGGCACCGGCGGCGCTTCCTCGGCGGAATAGCTCAGCGACGGCCACGGCTGTTCCAGTTGCGGATAAAGGCCCAGCCGCACCTGCTCCACCACGAAGGGCAGCGCCACCAGCACCAGCGCCGCCAGCGCCAGGTTGCGATAAATCCGCATCAGGCGGGCGAAGCGGTTGTCCGGCAGCACCCGCAGCAGGGCCACCGCCGCCAGCAGATTGAGCCAGAGCCCTTGCGGGGCATCCGGCTCCTGCCACAGCAAGGTCAATGTGACCAGGGCCAAGAGTCCCCGCGGCCAGTCCCACAGCCGGCCCACGGCGAGGCTGCCGATCAGCACCATGAACAGGTCCAGCAGGGTCCAGCTGCCGATCCAGGTTTCCGGGGCGTTGTCGACCCCGGTTGCCGCCAGCAGCCGCCAGCCCGGCGGCAGGTTGAGGCGGGCACTCACCGATTGGAAATCCTGCTGCCAGCCCACCGCCGGCAGCCGGTAAAGGGCCGACTCGACGCGGCTGTCGGCCGCCAGGTTGACCAGGCCGCGGCGCATTTCCACCCCGGCGGGTCCACCCTCCGCCAGTCGGGTGATGGGTTGGGCCTCGCCGTCCAGGGCGACCCGCCCCAATTCGGTGGATGGCGCCATGTCCAGCCGCCAGTCGTGGGTCATGCGGCCGTCGATGCGGTCGTTGACGGTGTAGCCGGTTCCGGCGAAATCCAGCCACAGGGTCCGCCTGAGGTTCAGCGCGTCCGGCTCCGGTTCCGGATCGCCCTTGCGCAGCACCCGCAGCAGCAGGGATTCGCCGGGACCGATCCGGTAGGCCGGGAGGCTCTTCCACTCATCGGGCAGGTTGGTTTGCTGTGGGTCGATCGCCGGCACGCCTTCGATTTCCACCACCCGCAGCTCGTTGTGGGCTTCGAAGGACCAGATTTCCTGCTCCGGCCAGGGTTCGGGCAAGCCTTCCGGCAGCGCCAGCCGGTCCAGTTCGGCCGGATGGCGGGCGGTGACCTGAAGCTCCCAGTGACCTGGCCGGATCTGCAGGCGCAGCTTGCCGTCGGGCTCGACGCGGGCCGGCAGCGGGCTTTCCAGGGCCATGGGGATGAAGTCCGGCAGCAGGGCGCCTTGCAGCAGGATTTCCCGCTGCTGGCCGGACACATCCAGCCGCAGCCAGGTGGTCAGCTGCAGCGGGGTCTGGGCGGCGATGCGGCGGAAAACCTGCAAATCCAGCCGGTTGGCGATCTCCGCCCGTTCGCCGCGCGCCTGCAGGGCGCCTTCGATCCACAGTTGGCCCTGTTCGTTGAACACTGGCTGCGGCAGGGTCTGGCCATTCACGGTGAGGCTGATCAGGCCGCTGTCCCGGGGCACCGCCAGGCTTTCCGGCAGCTCGTCCCATTCGAAACGCCCGGCGACCGTGTGGACGCCGGGCGTCAGCAGCAGCTCCGGCTTGTCGTCCCGGGCGCCGACCACGGCCGGCTTGCCGTCGAGTTCCACCCCCTGCGGCCAGGTGTCCGGGTCGCCGGGCAACAGCACCCGGCTTTCCTGTTGCACCTGCCAGGTCATGCGGAAGCTGCCGCGATGCGGTTCGACGTTCAGTTCCAGCCGGGTCGGCCAGGCGCAGCGGCGGCTTTCCGCGTTTTCATAGAGGAACGGGCAGGCGAGGTTTTCGCTGCCTTTCAACGCCCAGCCGATCCAGGGTTTGAGGGGCTCGGGCACGTCGGCAGGCGCCAGCGGCTTGGCCATCGACGGCGTGACCAACAGCAGGAGGATCAGGGCGATACAGCGGACCGGTGTTGCCATGTGCTGCTCCAGAGCGGGCGAAGGCGATGAAGTTACCATCAGCCGGCGGCGCTGTCGCGGTTCGCCCCGGCGGCGGTCGGCTGGCGCCCCGCGGCATCCGGGCTAAGCTTAGAGCTCCCCATACTATCCGGAGATCACTGCCATGGACGTTTCATCCCTTTCCAATGCCGGCTTGGTCAATATGGCTCAAGCCATGTCCGGTGCCCGCGCCCAGTTGCAGGTCCAAGTGGCGATGGTCAAGCTGGCCAATGATCAAATCCAGCAGACCGGAGCCGCCGCGCTGCAACTGATCGAGGCGACTCCGCTGGGCTCCCAGGGTCTCCACATCGACGAGATGGCTTGAAGCCGGCGGCCGCGCCGGGTTAGCCGGATTTCCCCAAATCGCCCAACGCCGCTTTGGGCAGCAGGCTGACGCCGCCGGCGTCGGGATCGTAAGCGATCACGATGTCCCCGCGCTCCAACTGGCGGCGCAGTTGCGCCACCTTCACCGCGAGCGACGTTTCCAGTTCCCCGTAGTCGGTGCCGTCGCGGGTCGCGTAGTCTTCCAGGATACCTTGCACCGCTTCGGCACTGAGCTGGTCGTGGGGAATGATCATGGGTCGGTTTGACCGGGCTTGTTACGGCGAATGGGCTCGCCGCGGCAATCTGCCATTACTCGCGGATGATGGTCGAGCGGCGCGTATCGTCGGCGGGGAATACCCGTCCGGACTTCAGGCACTGGAAGATGTGGTCGAACACCAATCCGGGCTTGCCCTTGGTGCGACCGCTGCGGAAGTAAGAGTGCCCCTTCGGATCGTAGACGTTGTTCACATCGTCGCAGTCCACCGTGTAGATGTTCTTGGGGACCAGGTCCATGTTCTCCGGGCCGGTGTGGCCGAGTCGGCGCGAGGCGATCTTGTTCTTCAGGTTGGCCGCCTTGCTGGCGCGCAGCGCCATGTCGTCGGAGGCGTAATAGACCACCACGTTGCGGGAGGCGTCGCAGATCAGCTTGCCCCGCTGGTCGCGATGGATGGATTCGTTTTCGATGTCCGCGGCCACTAGGAAGGTGTTGCGGAAGATCAGTGGCACGCCGTCGGCCAGGTCGTACTTGTCCCAGGCCGCCAGCGTTTCGCGGAGCACCCGGTTGCCCATGGAATGGGCGAGCACGTTGATGCGTTTCAGGCAGGGGTCGGTGTTCGGGTTGTTGAGGTTGGAATTGCGCCACTCCATGAAGCGGCACAAGGCGCGGGCCAGGGAGGGAGCGCTGGCGTCGGCCGATTTCTGATCGTCCCAATAGTCCTGAACGACGCCGATGTCATCGTCGCAGGGCCAGATTACCGGCACCACCAGGACTTCCTCGGCTGAGGCCTGGTTGCAGAGCTGCTGAAATTCGCCGGCGGCCTCGAACACCGCGTCCGGCAGATTGGAAAACCCGTGGATGTACAGCAGGATCTGGCGGTAGCTGGAGGCCTTCAGTTCGGACAGAAAATTCAGCCCGCCCACTTCCGTCATGCCGCCGCCGTTTTCTCTCCGGCAAAAGAATACCGAATTGCTGGGTGCGTTGTTTTTCAGGTCGAAGTCGAAGGCTCGGCCAGGACGCGTCTTGATCGAGCCTTTGGGAAACCGGTTGGTGATGAACAACATCGATGCCTCCTTTATTGAATCGGTCGTTGCCTGCTGCGGCCGGCTGAAGCAGGGCTATGCTGGCTGTCCGGC
>VEPB01000338.1 GCA_012026715.1 Methylococcaceae bacterium
ATAGAGGTTGATCGGCACCATGGAGTTGCCCTTCTGGACGAATTGCGGCGCGGTCCAGTCATCCGTGAAGCTGGTGGTGCCGTTGGCGCGGGCGCGGACATTGCGGTGGTCATAAAAGGCCCCCGCAATCTTGACCCGCAGATCCTGCGCCGCCAGCCAGTCGGCCCCGGCCTGCCCGCCGAACAGCCACTTGTCGGCGGTGGAAAAATTCACTTCCTCGATGGGAAACACGCCGACGGTGGCGAACAGCGAGTCGGGGCTCTGCGGACCGAGATTCACGCCGAACCGGGCGGTGGCCGGCGGCGCCTGGTAGCTTCTGACCGCGGTGATGTCGCGGTTGAAGCGCCAGCGCACGGTGCCGGCCAACCCTTCGAAGCTCAGGTCCGGGTGAAACACCGTCTCCGTCGAAAGGAAGGGATTGGCGAAACGACCGGCGTACAGGCTGAACCAGTCGCGTTGATCCCGATCCCGGAAGTCATATTGCAGAAAGGCCCGATCGATGGCCACTTCCCAGGAGCGCCCGGTATTTCCCAGGGTCTGGTTGCTGGAGACCGGATTGAAGTCGTTGGTGGTGGACAACCGGAAGCCGGCGGTGAGCCCTTCCGCCAGATCCGCGTCGAAGCCGACCCGGAACCGCTCCCGTGCCCGCAGGCGATCGTCGGTGGTGTTCAGGAACGCGCGGTTATGGTTTTGGGCCGCGGTGAAGCCGCCGGCCTGATTGATCTGCAGCCAGTCGTAATAGCTTTGGCCGGTGTTGGCGGACCCGTAAAAATCGTCCTGCAGCCGCAACCGCAGGTCGAAATAGGGGTGGATGCGGCTGACCCAACCGGGCAAGGCCGCGGGAATGCCCCAGTTCTCCTTGCGGGCGTCCTCCTTCACCTGCTTGACCACGTCGGCCTTCAGTTCGGCCCGCACCTGATCGCGGATTTCCTCGCGGACGAAATCCGGCACGTAGGACACGTGCATGGCACCGGGCGGATCGTCGGGCTTGGCGGCGGACGCCGGCGCTGTGGGCGCAATCGTTGCCGGCACCGCCTGGGGAACTGCGGGGGCCTGTTCCGCCGCGACCTGCTGCTGAGCCAAATCCATCAACTCCTTGGCCTCGCCGGACTTGAGGATGCCACGTTGCACCAGCAGCCCCACCAGTTTGTCGGCAAAGGCGTCGCGGCCGGGTTGGGCGGCGGCATCCCCCGCCCACGCCGGGATGGCCAGGTAACTGGCCAAGGCGATGCATAAGAATCGAATCGGTGTCATGGGAATCTGCTAAAAACCAATCGCCGTGTGGCATTCGCAAGCTTCATCGGATGCCGGAACTCAGCTTGAGCCGCAGCGGCTGCGGCAGCGATTCCGGCGGCGGCCGATCCATGGCGAGCCGCAACTTCGGCAACGCGGCGCGCAGCGCCTGATCCACCTCGGCCGTGCCGCTGCCGCTGTTGAGTTCGGCCCGGATCAATCGCCCATCGGAGGAAATCCACACCTCCACAGTGACCGTGTAGGCAGATGACTGAGCCGGCGAGCCCACCAGCAACCGCCGCAGTTCCGCTTCCAGCAAGCGCCCGGCCTGCTGGCCGTACCAGATCATGGCGTTGCCCCCACCCCCGCCGCCGATCAGCCCTCGGCCACCCTTGCGGCCGACCAAGCCAAAGGCATCGCCCCCGGCCGCTCCTTCCGAATCCAGGCCCAACGTCTCTTGTGGCGGTTGCTGCTCGCTGGGCGCCGGTTCCGGCTCGGGCTCGGGTTCCGGCGGCGGTACCGGGTCTTCCTTGGGAGCAGGCGGCGGAGTTGGCGTCACCGGCTGCGGTGGGGGTGGCTGCGGTGGCAACAGGCTCACCTGCTGGACTTGCCGCCGCAGCTGCACGGGCTTTTTCAGCAGATCGCGGTACCGATACGCCAGGCCGGCAACCGCCACGATCAGGACGATCCCGATTGCCGCCGGCAAGTGGCGAAGCAGCCGATAG
>VEPB01000215.1 GCA_012026715.1 Methylococcaceae bacterium
CTTGAGGGTTTCCAGGATGTCTTCCAGGTTGCCCAGCACCAGCTGTTCCGCCGGGCTGGTGATGTTGCCGCCGCGCGGGATGAAGTCGACGCCGACGTTTGGCAGGCTCACGATCACGTCGCCCAGGTTGGCCTCGCCCGCCATCAGTTCGCTCAGGCCCGGTCCGCGGTCGGCGCCGTAGACCTGATGCAACCGGCCGTTGCGCAGGTCCGCGTCGATCACCAGGACCCGCTTCTTGATGCTGGCCAAAAGGCTCGACAGATTGGCGCTGACGAAGGACTTGCCCATGGCCGGGGCGGGGCTGCTGATCATGATGACCTTGCTGTTGTGGTTGCCCAGGGTGTTTTCCAGGGTGGTGCGCAGGGCGCGCAGCGATTCCACCGACAGGTCCTGGCCGTCCTGGGCCGCCAGCACGCCGGCCTCCGGCTCCAGCCCCAGGTCGACCCGGCGCGCCAGCTTGCGCTGGGTCTTGCTGTGGGGGATGGCGGCGAACAGCGGTAGGCCCACCTTGCTTTCCAGCAGGGCCGGGAAGTTTTCATGGCGGCGCAGGGAATTGCGCATGAACACGGTGCCGGCGCCTCCCGTCAGGCCCAGCAGCAGCGCCACCGGCAGCACGATGAAGGGCTTGGGCCAGTGGGGCTTCTCCGGCGCCACGGCATAGTCGACGATGCGCGAGTTGCCGATGGAGCCGGCCGCCGCCACCCGCTGTTCCTGCGCGCTGTTGAGCAGGGAGGTGTACAGCTCGGTGTTGACCTGGACGTCGCGGGACAGGCTCACCATGTTCTGCTGGGTGCGCGGCAGGTCCTTGATGCGGCGGTTGAGGTCGGCCAGTTTCTTCTCCACCCGCGACATCTGAGCCTTGGTGGCGATCATGTCGGGGTGGGCGCCTTCCAGCTTCTGGTTCTGCTCTTCGTACTTCTGGCGCAGCTGGATGCTGAGGGTTTCCATCTCGGCGGATTGCTTCATCAGCACTTCCGCCTCGGTGGAAATGTCCACCGCGCCATGCTTTTCGCGATAAGCGCTCAGGGCGGCCTCGGCCCGTTCCGGCTTGTCCTTGATGATCGGCAGCTGACCTTCGAGGACGGCCAGCTTCTGGCCGGCTTCAGCCGATTCCCAGTTCACCGTGGCCTGCACATAGGTGTTGGCGATGTCGTTGACTTCCCTGGCCAGCTGCTGGGGATCGCGGCCCTTCAGCTCGACATTGAGGATGTCGGTGTCCTTGGAGGCTTCCTTGACGCCGAAGGCCTTGTTCAGCTTGTCGATGGCGGTAAGCCGGGATTGGCGGACGATGCGGAAGCGGGCGCCGGGATTGGCCACCAGCTCGTCGATCCGGATCGACAGGGTTTCGTTTTTCGGCAGCTGAGCCTTCTGGTCGCGGCTGGACTCGCCGTCCAGCAGCTTGTCGCCATCCGGATCGAGCAGCTCGAAGCGTCCGTATTCCCTGGCGACCAGGGTGAATTCCTGGGTCATGTAGCGTTCGGGGACGGTGAAGTCGCCGATCTTGAGCGTCTCGCCGCCCCAGCACCAGCGGCCGAAGCCCCACCACGGCTTGGACAGGCCGTCATAGGACTTGTGCTTGCGCGCCAGCAGTTCGCCGATCAGGGGAAAATAAACCGGCTCGATTTCCACCGCCAGGTTGAGGCTTTGCACCACCTTGCCCAGCACCGAGCGGGAGCGAAGGATTTCCGCTTCGCGCTGGGCGCGGGGGTTTTCCGCCTCGGCCGGCGCCTTGCTGCTGTCGCTGCGCAGGTTGGCGGTGAGCAGGGCCTTGTTCTTGTCGATGCGCACCAGCGCGTCGGCCTTGAAGGTGGGGGTGGCCAGCATCAGATACAGCACCGCCAGCGCCAGCATGCCGCCGGCGCCGATGGCCAGGGTGCGGCGGCCTTCCCACAACAGGTCCAGGTAGTCGCGCAAGCTCACGCCGGGTTCGTCGCTCACGGCGCCTTGGGGCATCGCGGGGATCGGATCGTGCTCGATCAGCAGGCCGCTCTGGCTGCTGTTCAAACGCATCGGGTTGGTCGGGTTCATAGTGGCCTCAGAATCCGTAGAAGGCGCCGCGGGTCATGAACTGACCGACGGTGGAGGGGATCAACTGGTTCATGGCGCGCGACCAGCGGGTCACGCCGGCGGTGCCGACATAGACCACGTCGTGGGGTTGCAGCTTGAAGCGGTCGGCCAGGACCATGGCGTCCGGCGAGCCGCTGTCCAGGTGGAAGATTTCCGGTTGGGCCTGGGCGGCGCGGATCACGTAGATGTCTTCCGGGTTGGAGGTGTCGAAGTTGACTCCGGTGGCATCGGCCAGGGCTTCCGCCAGGGTCAGCCGGCCTTTGTTCATCTGCAGCGCCTGCTGCTTGATCTCGCCCATCACGAATACCCGGTTCTGGCGGCGGTCGGGGATGTTGAGCACGTCGCCTTCCTTCAGGTAGATGTTTTCGCCGCCGGATCCCTGCTCGTACAGCCCCATCAGGTCGACCGGATAGGTCTTGCCGTCCCTCGACAGGGTGATGTGGCTGAGGTCCGATTCCTGGGTCGAGCCGCCGGCGCGGCTGATGGCTTCGGCGATGGTGAGCCGGTTGTCCACCATGGACTGGATGCCGGGGTTCTTGACCTCGCCCACCACGTAGACCCGGCGGCTGAGGAAGGACATGACGCGGACGTCCAGCTTGACCTTCTTGAAGTATTTGGAGAGTTCGTGGGTCAGCAGTTCCCGCACCTCGCCCACCGTCTGGCCGGCCACGTGGACGTTGCCCACATAGGGGTAGTAGAGCATGCCGTCGTCGTCGACCACCTTGCCGACCTGATCCGGCGCGACCTTTTCGGCGCCGGGATCGTTGAGTTCCGGATGTTCCCAAACGGTGACCAGCAAGCGGTCATGGGGCCCGATGCGGTAGCCGCCGGCCTCCATGGCGTCGTCCGGCTTGGGTATCGCGATGGCCTGGTGGGTGGCGTTCTCCCGTTCCACGATCAGCTGGGCGGTCAATGGGGTCACCGGTACCTTGCCGGTGGTCAGTTGGCCGTCCTTCATGAGCGGCAGGTCCACGTCGGACTGCTTGTCGTCGTCGCGCTTCATGCCGGGGGCCAGGGCACAGCCGCCCAGGGCCAGCAGCAGGATCATCAGCAAGGGCTTGCGCAGGGAAACATGAAACATGGGTCGGTTCTCCGGATCTTAGTAGGCGTTCTTATTAACGAAGCCGTGCACCACGGTGCGCAGGGCGATCTCCAGGTCGAACCACACCGACCAGTTCTGGATGTAGAACAGATCGTGCTCGATGCGCTGGTTGAGGTCGGTGTCGCCGCGCCAGCCGTTGACCTGGGCCCAGCCGGTGATGCCGGCCTTGACCATGTGCTTCTTCATGTAATTGGGGATCTGGTCCTTGAAGATCTCGACGAAGTCCGGCCGTTCCGGGCGGGGGCCCACCAGGGACATGTCGCCGCGCAGCACGTTGATCAGCTGCGGCAGCTCATCCAGGCTGGTCTTGCGCAGGAAGGCGCCGAACCGGGTGGCGCGCTGTTCGCCGGGTTTGGCCCACACCGCGCCGGTCTTGGCTTCGGCGTCCACCGGCATGGAGCGGAACTTCAGCATGGTGAAAGAGCGGTTGTTCCATCCCACCCGCACCTGGCGGTAGAACACCGGGCCCGGCGAGCTCAGCTTGACGCCCAGGGCGATGAGCAACATCAGGGGGCTGATCAGCAACAGCAGCAGCAGCGCCAGGCTGCGGTCCTCGATTTCCTTCACGTAACGGTTAAAGCCGTGCAGCGGAGACACCGAGATGTCCAAGGTCGGGATGCCGGCGACCTCGTTGAGGTTGAGGAACTTGCTCATGCGGAAGGCGAAGCAGTCGATCACCAGGCGGATGCTCACCGGCAGATGCCGCAGCTCATGCAGGACCTGCTCGGCGCGGGCCTCGCCGCGAAACGGGAAGGCTACCCAGACTTCGCCCACATCGTGCCGGGCGACCAGTTGCGCGAGATCTTTCAGGCCACCGAGCCGGGGCAGGGAGAAATCTCCCAGCGCCAGGCGCGGAGTCGTGCGGTCGTCCACATAGCCGATCACGTGGAGGCCGGCCCAGGGGGAATCGTTGAGGTGGCGGCTGGAGGCGACCGCCATGGGATTGAGCCCCACCATGATGATGTTGCCCTGGCACCAGCCGCGGGCCCGGAGGCCCTTGAGTACGCCGGCGGTGATGACCCGAGCGGCGGCCATGGCGAGGAAGCCAAGGATGCCCCAGGTTCCGATCCAGCGGTAGCTGGACCCGAAGCCGATCTGCAGCCGCACCAGCGCCACCACGGCGACGACGGTCAGCAGCGACAGGGTCCAGGCCCGCAGCACCCGGCCCAGGTCGCCGGCCAGGCGGCCCCGCCAGGGGCGGTAGACCCCTACGCTCTCAAAGATGATAATGGCGGCCAGCAGTCCGATCGCCAGCGCCACCCGATAGTCCTCGTCGATCCCCCAGTTTTCCAGCCACAGGAAATAGGCGGCGCAGCCGCTGCCCACCAGAAGCAGCGCGTCCAACAGCCGCAGCAGCACGATCACCGTGTGGCCATAGCGTTTGATGAAGCCTTGTTTGAAGAAGTGTCCGAAACTGAGCGGCATGTCAGCCCCCTGAGTTGAAGTCGTATCCCACCGGCACGGTGGCGTGATTCAGATGGGAACTAGGTTACCGGCGCAACATGAGTAAACCGGTGGGGCTCACATTAAGATTCGATGAGTGGCTGATTAAGATCTGATGAGGGTTGGGGAGGGGTGAGAGACTATCTTTCCTTAACTGATTGATCGGCCCGGATCGGCAATTCCGCCGAGCCCGCGCTTTCCAACACCATCGTCCACACCATGGCCTTCCAACTCCTAAACAAGAGCAAACCCCTCGCGGCGCTGGGCGTACTTGGCACCGCCCTGCGGACCCGGCTGGCCATGCTGCGCACGCGGCTGGCCCTGGTCATCGGGGTATCGCTGGGGTTCGTGGCGTTTTTGGTGATGACCCTGTTGTTCGGAACCGAGCAGGTGGCCGCCTACTATCAGCGGACCCAGGCAGCCTATGAGGCGCTGGATCGTTACCAGGAGCTATCCCATTCGGCCTACCGCCATTTCAAGCACCGCATGGATTTGCATCTGGCGGACAGCGAGGCGTCGCGGGCGGAGGTGGAAATGTCGCGACAGCGCCTGTTTGCGGCCCTGGACCGGTTGCGCGAAGCGGTGGAAGCCGGTGGCCGGGGTGGCGGGGCGGATGCGGAACGCCCGCCGTCGCTGCAATCGGTGGCCAAGCTGACTGCCTTTCTGGAATCGGGCATGTACCGCTTCGACGAGGCCGAGAAGCTCCGTCAGGCCGGCCGGCGGGACGAGTCGCTGGCGCTGCTCGCCAAGATTCTGAAGGAAGACATCGACCGCAAATTCCAGCCCCTCATCGACTCGGCCATCGCCGACGAACGGGAACAGGCCCTGGTGGCGCGCGAGCGCATGAGCGCGTTGATGGACAAGCTGCAGTGGATCGGCAGCCTGGCGGGTTCGATTGCCGCGATCTTCAGCATCGTCGCCGGTTCGCTGCTGTTCCGCAGCATCCGCCGGCCGATCGAGGCCTTGATGCGGGGCACCGACGAAATCGCCTCGGGCAATCTGGACTATCGCATCGCCTTGAACAGCCGCGACGAATTCGGCTATCTGTCCCATCACTTCGACCAGATGGCGGAAGGCTTGCAGGAACAGCAGGGGAGATTGCGGGATGCCAGCACGGTGCTGGAGCGGACGGTGGAAGAACGCACCCGCCAGCTGCATCAGGCCATCGAGGAGCAGCGCCGCATGGATGACGCCCGCCGCCAGTTTTTCGCCGACATCAGCCACGAGCTGCGGACGCCGCTGACGGTGATCCGGGGCGAGGCGGAAGTGACCCTGCGGGGTCGCGACAAGGAGGCGGACGAATACAAGGAAACCCTGGAGCGGGTGCGCAATCTGGCGATGCAGTTGGGCAAGCTGGTCAACGACCTGCTGTTCCTGGCGCGGGCCGAGACCGCCAACCTGCAGTTCGAGTGGGAGCCGGTCAATCTGTCGGCGTTGCTGGAGGAGATCACCGAGGACATCAAGGTGCTGGCCGACGACAAGGCCATTGCCGTGAGCTTCGCCAACTCGCCGGAGCCAGCCTGGGTGCGCGGCGACCGCCAGCGTTTGCGGCAGGTGTTCTTCATCCTGGGCGACAACGCCTGCCGTTATTCCAAGCCCAACGGTTCCATCGCCATTCGCCTGGCGGTGGGGGATGGGCGGGTGGCGGCCAGCTTCCGCGATCAGGGCATCGGCATAGCGCCCCACGAGCTGGAGCTGATCTTCGATCGCTATTACCGTAGCGCCCATGCCCGCAGTTCGGTGGAAGACGGCTCCGGCCTGGGGCTGCCGGTCGCCAAGACCATCGTCAAGGCCCACAACGGCCACATCGCCGCGGCCAGCGGCGAGGAATTCGGCACCACCTTCACCGTGACCCTGCCTTTGCTGCAGATCGAATCCACTTAGCGACAACACCCATGGCAAGCATACTTCTGGTCGAAGACGACGAACGCATCGTCGAGTTTTTAAGGCGCGGCCTCAAGGCCGAAGGCTATCGGGTCGAAGTGGCCCGCAACGGCGCCGATGCCCTCGCATTGGCCACCGGCGGGCTGGAGTTCCACCTCATCGTGCTGGATCTGATGCTGCCGGACTTCAACGGCCGGCAGATCTGCGAGCAATTGCGGGGGCGGCAGATCGACGTGCCGGTCCTCATGCTGACCGCCATGGATACGGTGCAGGACAAGGTGTCCGGCCTGCGGGCCGGGGCCGACGACTACATGACCAAGCCGTTCGCCTTCGAAGAATTGCTGGCGCGGATCGAGGCACTGTTGCGGCGGCGCGGCGGCGAACCCCCGTCAGAGGGGAAGACCTTGCAGGTCGCCGACCTGGTGGTAAACCGGGAAACCCATGAAGTGCGCCGGGGCGACCGGACCATCGAGCTGACTCCCAAGGAATTCAGCCTGCTGGAATGCTTCATGAGCGCTCAGGGCAAGGTGCTGAGCCGTACCCGCATCCTGGAACAGGTGTGGGGCTACAGCGCCGACCCCCTCACCAACGTGGTGGACGTCTACATCCGCCAGCTCCGCCGCAAGATCGACGACGACCACGAGCTGAAGCTGTTCAAGACGGTGCGGGGGTACGGCTACAAGCTGGACGCGGGGTGACCGTGTGGGAAGCCGGGGAGGTGGTTGGTGATCGGTAGCCCGTATGCAGCGCAGCGGAATACGGGAACCCAGCGTCTCCGGTTATCACAACCGCCCGGCCACCGATCCGACGTATTCATAGTCGGGAAGGATATCCCTCCGATCGATCCCGGATTCCATTGCATTTCATCCGGGCCTCCCGCTGCAGATTGCCGCGCAGCCGGTGCAACTCGATGTGGGTGTGGGGCCGTGCCAACAGCTCGTCGCACTGGAATCCTTTCGGCGGTCAGCAGTTCACGCAACGGCACCAGGGCGGCAGAGGTAACGTCGACAACGAGAATGGTGCCTGGGTCGGTCCTGGCAGGTATTTCAGCGTCGCAGATCGTATTGCAGGGCACGGAGGATCTGGGTGTACTCCAGGTTGGCGGCGTAGCGTTGCAACCGCTTTCCCAGGTCGGCGTCCCACGCGGCGATGCGCCTTACGACTTCGCCGATGCGTTCCTCGTGGAGCCGGGTGACCGCATCCATCAGCTCCTCTCGTAGTTCCTGCGGGAGATTTTCCAGGTCCTCCGCCTTCAATTCGGGGTATGGCGGGGCGGTGGCCGAGGCATCGTCCTGATAGACGAAACGCACACCCAAGTGCTTGCTCAGGCACTGAAAGACTTCCTCGGACCGATAGGGCTTACGCACCAGGTCGTCCAACCCGGCTTGCGTCATCTCCTCGTGCTGTTCCTTGAACACCGACGCGGTGATGGCGACGATCTTAACGGCTGCTCCCCCTTCCAGTGCGCGGATCCGGCGGGTGGCCTCAAGACCGTCCATCACCGGCATCCGGCGATCCATCCAAATGAAATGGGGCTGCCAACTCTTAAACATCTCGACACCTTCGGCGCCGTCTTGCGCGACCCTCACCTGGAAACCCACGGTTTCCAGCAGCCGCCGCAGCAGCAACTGGTTTTCCAGCTGGTCTTCGACGACGAGGATGCGGTAGTCCGGCTGGCCCGGCGCCAGGGCGAAGACGGTCGCGCCGCTATGAGGGATGGAGGCGATATCCTCTGGCAGGGCCGGTTGAATGGGTAGGTCGATGCGGAAGAGCGAGCCTTTGCCGGGCGTGCTGTCCACAGTGAGCTTACCGCCCATGAGTTGAACGAACTGACGGGTAATCGCCAGTCCCAATCCCGTGCCCTTCTGCCGATCCGATCGGCCGACCTGGACGAACGCATCGAAGATGCGCCGCTGGTCCGCAGGATCGATGCCGACGCCGGTGTCTTCCACCTCGACGATCAGCCGCGGCTCCGGAGCGTCGAGCGTGGCCTCGAGCCTCAGCGTGACGCCCCCCTGCTCGGTGTATTTCACGGCATTGCTTAGCAGATTGATGAGGATCTGCCGAATCTTGCCCTGATCGCTGCGAATCACCAGCGGGAGCCGGGAGGACGGCTCCAGCAGCAGTTGCAGTTGTTTTTCCTCGGCCCGCCCCCGCATCATCTCGGCAATGTCCCGGACCAGTTCGCCCAGATCGAAAGGAATGATTTCGGTGACGAGCCTACCCGATTCGATCTTGGCCATGTCCAGGACATCGTTGATCAGCGTCAGGAGGTGTTCGCCGCTGCGGTTGATGATGCTCAGGTTCTCCTTTTGCGCCGGGGTCAACTGCGGATCGCGCTGCATGAAGGAGGAAAATCCCAGGATGGCATTCAACGGCGTGCGCAGTTCGTGGCTCATGTTGGCCAGGAACTGGCTCTTCGCCCGATTGGCTTCCTCGGCCCTGTTCTTGGCCTCGGCCAGTTGCGCGGTGCGCTCCCGCACCATTTCCTCCAGGTGGTCCCGGTAGCGGACGATCTCCTCATCGGCCCGCTTGCGTTCGGTGATGTCCTGGACGTAAGCCAGCAGAGCGGGCCCGTCGGCCAGTTCGATCCTAGAGATCGTGACTTGGCAGGGAAATTCGGAACCGTCCCGGCGCAAGGCGTTCAGTTCGAAGGGCGGTGCGGCGGTTCCGGACGACAAGGTGCGGACGCTGTCGGCGAAGGTCGCGCGGGAAACCGGGGCCAGCGCGGAAGCCAGGGGCAGACCCTGGAGTTCAGCGGCGTCGGGTTGGCCCAGCAGTCCGGCGAAACGGCCGTTGGCGTAGATGATCCGCATGTCGCGGCCGAGCACGATGGGGATGGGCGAATCCTCCACCAGGACGTGGAAGCGGGCCTCGCTCTCCTGAGCGGCCTGTTGCTCGCGCTTACGCTGGCGGTTGCTGCGGATCAGGGCGACGATCAGCAAGGTTTCCAGGAAGAAGGCGACGATGGTGGCGATGAAATAGCCCCGATAGCTCTCCCACAGGGTTTTTTCCCGGTGCAGGATGACGCTGCCCTTGGGCAGGCGTTGGTCGGGAATGCCCCAGCGTTTGAGCTGGCTGTCTTCGAAGTAGTAGCCGGTCAAGGCTTCGCGAAGCTGCTCCGGGGTCAACCGCAGGGGTTGATCGCTGCCGGCGATGAGGATGCGGCCGATTAGTCGGCCCTCCTTGTCGGCGCTGGGCATGTAGCCGCCGAGTATGGCGCCGCCCAGGATCGAGTCCGCGACACTGAACACCGGCACCGATGCCGCCAGGGACAGCCGCGGGCCGACCAAGGCCGGGATGCCCCTCTGGCCCAGCTTGTCCCTGAAGGTGGACAGATAAAGAATGGCGGTGCCCGCCGGCAGTGTCTTGACCCGATCATACAGCTCCGCGAAGCTGAATTCCTCCCAGTATTCCATGGTGGCCTTGCCGGCGAAGCGATCCTCGATGCTCCTGATGGCCCGGATGCGTGCTTGCGGATGCTCGGACCAATGATCGCCGATGACCACGATATGCCGGGTGTCAGGCAGCACCTGCAGGATGGTGGCGATGGTGATCTCCCAGTCCGACGGCAGGGTCACGAAGGTGCCCTGACTGGGGCGGTCGACGGGGATGTCTTTCGCCGCGAAGTCGAAGTAATAGCGCGGCACCCTGGGGAACAGCGCCGGCCGATCCAGCAGGAACATGGCTGCTTCCTGCAGTTCGGTGACTATCCCGTCGAACCGGATGGCCGCGTACTTTTGCGTCAGATGGTGGGCGACGGTATCGCTGGTCGCCGCCGTTCCCAGCCGGGCGGCATCCAGTTGTTCCTCGAAAATCTCCGGGCGCTCCTCCATGGGCAGCCGGTTCACCTCGGCGAAGATACCTTCCCGCAACATCCTCACCCAGGGATATTCGCTGGTGAATGAATGGATGATCAAATAC
>VEPB01000449.1 GCA_012026715.1 Methylococcaceae bacterium
GCAATCCGGAAAATCCGCGACCGATCGCCAGGCTCGGATTGAGCGGCGCCAGGCCGATGGCCACGGAGCCGGCCGGTGCGCCGTCGAGATAAAGCTCCAGCTTGTCGGCCCGGGCTATCAAGGCAACATGCTGCCATTTCCCCGGCGTCAGATTGGCGGCCGGTGTCGCCACCGCCCCCGCCGGGCCGGTCCAGCGGCCGCTGACCGCGATGCCGCTGAGACCCAAATCGATGCCGTTGGCGCCGTCTCGGGCTTCCAGCACGCTGGCAGCCGGCTTCGGCTGATCGATCTTGATCCAGGTCGAGAAGCTCCAACCCTTGTCCGGCGTGATCACCAGTTGCGGCGCCGCATTGACGGCGATGGCGCCGGTCCCGTTGAAGCGCGCGGCGGCACCGATCCAGCCGGCCGGATCGACCGTCGCTTTGGAATCGGCCGCATGGCTCTGGTAGGCCGTCGCATCCTGCGGCAGGGTTTCGCCTTCGGCGAAGTGGTAGACCAGACCCTGGGCGGCGTCATAAACACCTTTGCCGTCGGAAGCGTCGGGCGCGTTGGCATTGCCGTAATAAAACCAGAATCCATCCGTGCTCACCGCGCCCCGCACTTCCGGCAACCGGACCCACACCAGGCCCAGCTCGTTGAAGGCATCGACCTTTTCCACCTGATGCTTCAGCGCGGTCTTGTCGTCCTTCAGAAACCGAATATCACGGCCGTTTTCGGCCAACTCGGTGAAATAGCTGAAGTTGCCGGCATGGAGCCGGAGCAGCAGCGGAAAGTCGCTTACTGAGCCCTGGATATCGGCGCCGGTAGCGGCTGCATCCACCGTGATCTGACGCCGTGAGGCCCAGTCGTCGTTCCACCAGGCGTGGGTGGTGGCAGGAACGAGGAGGCTCAGCAAGAAAAATAAGGGAAATCGGTTCGTCATGGTTTGTTTGTCATTTAAGGAATCGCTGCGCGATAGCCATTTGAATCGGGGTCTCGCCCCCGAAGGCGAGATACTTTTCTTTGTTTGGCCAAAGAAAAGTATCTAAAAGAAAGGCCACCCCCAGCCGCGAATGCCCTTGCGCTCCTCGCTTTCAGCAGGGGTTGGCAGAAGGGCGTTCCATCGCCCTCTGCCAACGCGCGGCATCCCTGCCGCACCCCTTTGGGCGATTCCTGCTGAAAGCTCCGGTGCTCAGCCCGGCTGAAGGGGATGCAAGATCAAGAGCCACAGCGTTGGGGCGGCAACGCTCTTGCTCTTCGCTCATGCTCTTGGCTCTTGATCTTCAAGTCCCGTTCAGTCGCGCCGAGCACCGGAGCTTTCGAAGGGAACAGCCCGTAGGGGCGATTCAGGGATGAATCGCGGCGACCGAGGGGCAGGAGCCCCTTCTGTCGCCCCCGTCGAAAGCGAGGAGCGCAGGATCAAGCGACTGCCGGGCCGCCTTTTCTTTGGTTCGTTTCTTTTGGCGGCGCAAAAGAAATGAACCCGACCATGGGTTCGGGAACCCACACCCAAACAGCCGTCGCGTAGCGACTCCTTAATCAACCAAGCCCCAATCCCCGAAACACCGCCAGATGTTGGGTTACGGTGCGTTCAAGGGCCGACCGAACCGGCAGAAACTCTCCAAAGCGCACCTAACCCAACCCACGAAGCTCCGTTCCCACGCGGAGCGTGGGAACGAGGGGAACCTAGCTATCCCCCGCACCCAGCCTTGCCCTCCCTCACATCCGCCACGCTGCACTGGCCATAGCCCACGATATCGGCGCTGAGGATGCTGATGGCGGTCTTCTGCCGGTCCTTGCAGTCCTTGTCGTCTTCCTTGCCATCGCAGTCCTTGTCCCTGGTCTGGCCGGCGTCGGCGTTCGCCATGGCCGACTTGGCGACACCGCTGGCGGCGCTGTCGGCACCGGCGGGGACCACCGGCGTGGCCACCGCGGTCGGCACCCCCACGGTGGCGCCGCTGGACACGATGAAACCGCTGTTGAGCACCTGGGACGCGGCGATGATGATCTTGCCGCCGCTGATTCCCGCCTCGCCGGCATCCACCACGCCGGACGGCGCGGCCAGGTAGACCGATCCCTGCCGGCCGGAACCGTCGGAGGGGCTGATGGCCTGAATACCGCTGCCGGAGACGATGGGCGGGAAAATCGTCACGATGTTGCCGCCGCTATCCACCTGGGTGATGGGGGGCGGCGCCGAAATGGCTGATGCCGCGCCTTTGCCGGCATCGATATCACCCTTGGACGACCACACCGCGATATCGCCGCCGCCCATGGTGAAGCTGCGCGACTGGTTGACGTTGAAATCGCCCCGGGTCAGCGCATTCAGATTGCCGGATTGCTGCACCACGATACCCAGCTGGTCGGGAGTCTTGGCGATACCGCCGTTGCTGCCGGCCAGGCCAACGTCCACCTTGCCGCCGGGCACCAGCAAATTGATCCCGCCCCCCGCCAGGGTCTTGATCTGGCTGAACACCAGGGCCAGGTCGCCTTTGAACTGGTTCTTCGGGAACAGCGCCTCGATGGCGTCGAAGCCCCGCTGATACAGGGCGCTACGCCGGCTCTCCGGCGCAGCCGCGGCGGCACCGGCGGCAGCCTTGATCTCCTGAAACAGCACCTCGACGACCGCCTGAACCTGTTCCTGCTCGGGACGGCCGGCCAGCGGCTGGAGCCGGTCGCGATAAGCCTCCAACTCTCCGTACTTGGCAATGAAACCGTCGTAATCGGCGCCGCCCGACATGCCTGCGAGCACGGAGATGGCTGCGCCGCCGTCGCCGGGAAGCGCCCGGTTGCGGGTATTGCCGATGGTGGTGATGCCGCTGGAACTGCCCAGATTGACGTTGCGGCCGGCCACCAGCTGCAGCTGGCCGGGACCGCCCAGCTCGATCTTGCTTTCCCGCAGGGCCTGCACCAGGCCGTTGGCATCCAGCGGCGATTCGTAGCTGAAATCGCGGCCCGCCTGGATCCGGGTGATGTCGCCGGCAGCCAGGTTCTGGCCGTAGAGATTGAGGTTGCGGATGTCGCGGCCGGCGATGAATTCCGAAGCCCCCGGCAGGAACCAGGAGGTCGGCGTCAACGCCTTGAAGGCGATGTCGCCACCGTTGGCGATCACCGAGGACTTCACCGTGCTGCCCTGGTGTAGCGGCGTGGCGGCATGGGTCAGGGTGCCGTCGGCAGTGAAGGGGTCGAGCCTTTCCCTGGCCCGGTAGCGCTTCTCCAGCACGCTGCCTTCCAGCTCCCTGGCGGGATTGCTCAGCCCCGGCAGCAGCATCGGATCGGCATCGGACACGTTGATGACGATGGGCTTGGCCGCGTCGGTGGTCACGGAGCCCTGGGCCAGCAGCTGCAGCTGCCCGTCGGCATTGGGGAACAGGGTCGCGGAATTGTCGATGGCGATGTCTCCGCTCAGCGCCGCGGCCCGCAGCATGGAGGGATAGACCGCGAATTCGAAGCCGCTGCCCTCGCTCAATCCCCTGGAACCCATGAAGCCGCGGATGTCGTTCTGCAAGGTCAGGCTGCCGCCCACCGCCGTCAGATCCACCGCGCTGGCCGGACCGTAGGTGAAAAAGAAGGAATCGGCTGCGGTGTTGGGGAGGACGGTTTGGCGTTCCACCGTCGGGTTGAACACCGTGCCCAGCTGAAGATCGCCCCGCGCGGTCAGGTCGAAGCGGCCATCGCCCAACTCCAGCACGGTGCCGATCCGGTTTGCCGGCGCCCGAATATCCCCGCCGGCGACGAGGGTGCCGGTACCCCGCCC
>VEPB01000101.1 GCA_012026715.1 Methylococcaceae bacterium
AACGGCCCGGCGAGCTTCACCTACACGGTGCGGGACCCGGCCGGAGCCACCGCGACGGCGACGGTGCACATCAACGTCACCCCGGCGAACGACCCGCCGGCCGTTACCCTGAATCCCGACGCCATCGGCGATCATGTCGCCGAAGCTGCATTGCCGGCGGGTACCGATCCGACCAGCGATGGCGAATTCGCCGGCGGCTCCTTCACGCTGTCCGACGGGGATGGCCTGTCGACCCTGGTGAGCGTCAGCATCGGCGGTCACCAGATCGCCATCGGAGACCTGGGACAAAGCGGCACGCCGGCACAGGTCGCGGCCAATACCATCACCACGGACAGCGGGGTGATGAGGATCACCGGCTACGATCCGGCCACCGGCGTGGTCAGCTACACCTACGAGCTGACGTCCGCCCAGGATCATTCAGCCGGTCCCATCGCCGATGCCATCCCCATCACGGTGTCCGCCGGCACGCAAAGCAGCGCGCCCGCGACCGTTTCCATCGTCGTGGATGACGACGCGCCGCTGGCTCAGGACGACGTGGCGCAAACGCAGGCGGAACCGGTCAACCTCATCGTGGTGCTGGACACTTCTTCGAGCATGTCGATCATCGATCCCGGCCAGAGCGCGTCGCGGATCGTGTTGGCGCAGGATGCCGTGAAAGGCTTGATCGACGCTTATGGTACGGCGCTGAACCAGGTGTTGCTGGTGACTTTCGACAACCAGGGAACGGTGTGGCACGCCGTGCCCGACGGCAACGGCAGCTTCACCTTTGAGAAATGGGGTGTCAGCAGCGACCCGGCTTCGGCGAGCGGCGACGCATTGTCGGCGACGCCCACCATCAGCCCGAACGGCTTGCCGGCCGCCAGCCAGCTGTGGATGAGCGGGAACGCGGTCCAGGCTGCCATGAACAACGTGCCCCAGCACACCGGCACCGACTACGACGACGCCCTGTCGGCGGTGAAAGCGGCCCTGGGCAGCGCTCCCACCTCGCCGGGCGGCTACAAGACCTATGCCTATTTCATTTCGGACGGCCAGCCGGCCGGCAGCATCGGCGTTGACGGTCCAAATAGCCCGTATGCGGTCAATTCGGCCGAACAATCTGCCTGGCGGGACTTCATCGATAGCCCGAGCCTCAATGTCCAGGAAGTCTATTCGGTGGGCATCGGCAGCGCGTCCACGACTTCCCTCGCGACCGTGGCGTGGTCCTCGACCGCGGCAGGAAACGACGGCACGGTCGTTCTGCTCAACAATCCGGGCGATCTCGCCGGCACCCTGGTCAATCTGGCGACCAGCGGCAACGTCGTCACGGCTTCCGCGGCGGCCGGCAACGACGTGCCGGGCGCCGATGGCTGGGGCGTTCAGTCGATCCTGACCCAGGTGGTTTACGATCCGGACGGTGCGGGCGGAGTTGCCGCAACGACCTATACCTTCGGTGCCGGCACCGCGTCGCAGACCATCGACCTGGGGTCGGGCCGGGGAACCCTGGTGATGCAGAACAGCGGCGCTTACACCTATTCGCCAGCCACCAGCAACGTCGATAACACGCCGTTCTTCGTGACCTATACCGTGCGTGACGGCGACGGTTCGGTCGCGAGCGCGCGGCTGTGGATCAACGGGATCGTCAACGGCACCGCCGCTCCCGCGGTGGCGGCCGATCGCATTGCCGAAAATCTGGCAGCCAGTCGTTCGACGGCGGCAAAAACGCCGGGCGGAGAATTCACCGCGGGCGGCCCGCAGACCATCGGATTCGGCGGAATCGCCAGCAACGAGCTCAACCGCATCCTGACGGTCGACCGGTCATTGTTTTCGGTTTCCGGGCAGCCCGCCAACGTGGCGGCGGTGACCGTTCTCGCCTACCTCGCCGGGGTCGGGGCCGCCAACGGCGATGGCGTCGATACCTACACGGTGAACCTGCAGCAGGGCGAAACCCTGGCGCTGAGCCATGACCTGACGCCCACCGACATCTCGCTGGAATATCGTCTCGGAACCTCCGGCGGGTGGACCACGCTGGCCGATGCCGCCTCGTTTACGGCGGCGACCGATGGCGCCTACCAGGTCCGGGTGAGCAACCTGGACGACAATGGCGCGGCAACCGGTGGCAGCGATCCGGAAAACTACAACTTGACCATCGCGATCGATTTTTCCAATGCGGTCGCCGCGGCTCAGGCTCCCGACAGCGGGACGAACTTCGTGGCTGCCGTTGGCCAGGACGGCAGCGCCGGTAACGTTCTGACCGTGACCTCCCAGTCCGGCGGGAGCCTGGCCGGGACCGCGGGGGACGATGTGCTGGTGGGCGCTTCCGGCAATGATGTCCTGCATGGCAATGATGGCAACGACGTGCTCATCGGTGGCGCCGGAAACGACACCCTGGACGGCGGTGGCGGGAACGATACTGCCTATTACGGCGATGCGGCCGGAGGCGTCACGGTGGATCTCGCCGCGACCGGCCCGCAAGACACCGGCGGTGCCGGCACCGACACGCTGACCAGCGTGGAGAACGTGACCGGATCGGGTTTTGCCGACCACCTCACCGGCAACGGCTTGGCCAATATCCTGATCGGAGGCAGCGGCAACGATATCCTTGTGGGAGCTGGCGGCAACGACGTGCTTAAAGGCAGCATCGGCAACGACCAGCTGGCGGGCGGCGCAGGTGCCGACCAGTTCGTGCTGGCCAAGGCCGACGTCGGCAATGGCGGCGACCTGATCCTGGACTTCAACGCTTCCGAGGGCGATGCGCTGAATCTGGCCGACGTCTTTGCCGGCACCGGCGGCGCCAGCCTGAATTTCGAGCAGTTGCTGGGACAGGGCTTCGTGTCCCTGGACAGCAGCACGGCGGTCGCCGGAGTCGGAACGCCGGCGGCGGATACCGTGGTCAGAGTTGATTTGGACGGTGGCGCCGGTGCGGTGTTCCAGCCGACCGTGGTCACCACGCTGATGGATGCCCACCTCAATCCGCAAGACGTTCAGGTATGACGGCAATCCGGCGGTAAGCCAAGCTAAGGCCTCGAACCGGACCATTTTACGGGAATGTGCGGCGTGCCTAACTCTTCCTCACCCCGCCCGTTTTTCTGGGGTGGCAGGATTTTCCCTTTTCCCTTCGAAACGGGTTCGCGCCTGAGGCGACCGTTTGCGATTCAAAAAGGGACAGGGCCGAGGGCCTGCAGCGCGTTCTGTCTCCACCACCGCCGATCCGGGTAAATCGCTAGCGAACAACAACCATAACCCCATCAACAAAAGGAGCTTTCCGTGAACAACAACCAGAACCTTGGACTTTTGATGCTGGGCTACGCCCTTGCGACGCCGGTTTCCGCTCAATCCCTGTCGGAAGCCATCGAATACACCATCCAGACCAACCCGGACGTGCTGTCCACCACCAAGGAGCGCATGGCGGTGGAAAAGGAGGTCGACCAGGCTCGCTCCGGTTATCTGCCGAACCTGGACGTGACCGCCGGCTGGGGCTATGAAGAAGCCAACAACCCCAGCACGCGCCGCGCCCTCAACCCGCGCAACCGCGGCACGGTGGACATGGAGCGCACCGAGCTGTTGGTGCAGCTGCGCCAGATGGTGTTCGACGGGTTTGCCACGCCGAGCGAAGTCCGGCGCCAGCGGCATCGGGTCAATTCGCGGGCGGCTTCGGTGTTCGCTGCCGCCGAGAAGGTCGCGCTGGATGCCTCGGAAGCCTACCTGGACGTGCTGCGGGAGAAGGAGTTGGTGCAACTGGCCCAGGACAACCTGGAGATCCACGAGAAGACTCTGGACCAGATCAAGTTGCGCAGCAAGATGGGCGTCGGGCGCAAGGCCGACGAAAGCCAGGCCGAGGGCCGCGTGGCGCTGGCGCGCAAGAATCTGATGGCGGAGGAAGGCAACCTGACCGACGCGCAGTCCCATTACAAGCGCATCGTCGGCAAGGCTCCGGAAACCTTGCAGATGCCGCCGGAGCCCGGCAAGGCGCTGCCCCGCAACCTCGACGACGCCATCGGCCTGGCCGTGTCCAACCACCCGGTGCTGAGGTCGGCGGAATCCGATGTGGAGGCGGCCCAGGCCCAGCGGGAAACCGCCAAGTCGCCGTTTTATCCGCGCGTCGACATCGAGCTGAGCTCCGCCAACTACAGCAACCTCAACGGCATCAACGGCTACAACAACGACTACCAGGCCATGCTGCGGCTGCGCTACAACCTGCTGAAAGGCGGCAAGGACTACGCCCGGCTGCAGGAGACCAAGCACCTGATCGAGCAGTCCCAGGAAATCCAGGCCAATACCGCGCGCCAAGTCGAGGAAAGCATGCGTTTCTCCTGGAACGCCATGGAGACGGTGCAGCGGCAGATGGACTTTTTCAAGGACCATGCCGATTCCACCGAAAAGACGCATGTGGCCTATCGCCAGCAGTTCGGTCTCGGCGAGCGCACCCTGCTGGATCTGCTGGACACCGCCAACGAGCTGTATGTGTCGAAGACCGCCTATACCAACGCGGTTTACGACCATCGCTTCGCCACCTACCGGGTGCTGGCCAGCATGGGTTCGCTGAATAACACCCTGCAGGTGAAATTGCCGGAGGAAGCCACCCGGATCGACGTGGACAAGCCGATGTTCTGAGGTCCGCCATGGTTCGGCGATCCCGCGGCTCAAGTCGTGGGGTCGCTTCGCCGGCGGCCGCGCGTATACTTGCACCGAGCTTGCCTCCGCTACCGAGCGTAGCTTTCCCGCGCCTCCGGCATCCGATCGAGGCGGATGGTTCCCGTCAGTCCTTCTCGGTCAGAGTCTTTGATGCCGGCGCCGCGATTTTCCGCGATCACGATCATCTTCGCCGGCCTCGGCGTCCTGGGCATGAGCCTGCCCGCCGCCGGTCCCGTCGAATTCGTCATGACCAGCGACCAGCTCGCCAGGATCGAGCGGGCCTATGGGCGCAGCGCCCGGGAACGCGTTCAGGAGTGGCGGGACCTGATGGCTCGCCACGGCGGCGATGCGGAGCGAGAGAAGCTGATGGCCGTGAACCAATTCTTTAACCGCCTGGACTTCGTCGACGACAGCATTCACTGGAACCAGCAGGATTATTGGGCGACCCCGGTGGAAATGCTGGTCACCGCCGGCGGGGATTGCGAGGACTTCAGCATCGCCAAATATTTCACCCTCAAGGCGATGGGGGTCGACGAATCGAAGCTGCGCCTGACTTACGTCAAATCCCTGCGCCTGAATCAGGCGCACATGGTACTGACGTATTTCCCGACGCCTGCCAGTGAGCCGCTAGTGCTCGACAACCTTAGTTCCGACATCGAGCCAGCGGGACGGCGGCGCGACCTGCTGCCGGTCTACAGCTTCAACGGCGACGGCCTGTGGCTGGCCAAAAAACGGGAAAGCTCCGGCCGGCTGGTGGGCCCGGCGGATCGGCTCGGTCTCTGGCGCGATCTGCTGCAGCGCCTGCACCAGCAGCCCTGACACCTCAGCCTTCCGGAAGACGGCCATGACCTTGTTCCGACAGCTTTGCCTCATCATATTGCTGCTGTTCCTGATTCTATCCGGCGGCAGCCTATTCCTGGGCATCCACAATACCCGGCAGTTTCTCAACGATCAGTTGGCATCCCACGCGCAGGACACCGCGACATCGCTGGCGCTGTCGTTGTCGACGTACGCGCTGCCGGACGACCGGGCGGTGATGGAGTCCATGATCGACGCGATCTTCGATCGGGGCTATTACCGAGAGATCGTGCTGCGTTCGGTTGCCGGCGAAAAGCTGATCGAGCGCACCGCGGCGGTTCACATCGAGGACGTGCCGGCCTGGTTCGTCGCGGCGATCCCGCTGCAAACGCCCAAGGGCGAGGCCCTGGTCACCTCCGGCTGGAATCTGGCCGGCACGCTGACGGTGGCCAGCCATCCCGGCTATGCCTACCAGGAACTGTGGCGCACGGCGGTTTCCACGCTGCGCTGGATCGGGCTGTGCATGGTGATCGCCATGGCCTTGGGCGCCATCCTGCTCCGTCGCCTGCTGCGGCCGCTGGCCTCGGTGGAGCGGCAGGCCGAGGCCATCTGCAACCGCGACCACCCCATCCAGGAGACCCTGCCCCGGACCCGCGAACTGCGCCGGGTGGTGTTGGCGATGAACCGCATGGTCACCCGCGTCCGGGAAATGTTCGAAGAACAATCGGCATTGTCGGAAGGACTGCGCAGCCAGCTTTATGCCGATCCGCTCAGCGGCCTGGGCAACCGCCGCTATTTCGACGCCCAGTTGGAACAGCTGCTGTCGCCCCATGCCGATGGGGGCACGGTTGCGCTGTTGCTGTTCGAACTCGACGGATTCAAGGACTACAACGACCGGCACGGCTATCAGGCGGGCGACGAGCTGATCCGGGAAGCGGCCCGCCTGACCCGGGAGATCGCCGTGGATCACCTGAGCGCGCGCCTATCCGGAGCCACCTTTGCGATCCTGATGAGCGGCAGTTCCGCCGAGGATGCCGGCGATCTTGCACTGCGCCTGTGCGGCGGCCTGGAGCGCATCGAACGGGAGGGATTCCCGATCGGTGCCAGCGTGGGGCATGCCGGCATCGCCCTGGCGCGGCCCGGAGCCTTGTCCTCGGAAGTGCTGTCCGACGCCGATCAGGCCCTGCGTGCTGCCCAGCTCATCGGTCCCAACACCTGGGAGCTGCGGGCCGGCGACGTTCCGGCCGCCTATCCGAAGGGTGCGCGGCAATGGCGCGAGTTTCTGGACCAGGCGCTGGCGCAGGGCCGGTTCAGCTTGCACTTCCAGCCGGTGCTGTCGCTGGCCGAAACTCCGGCGGTGCTGCATCTGGAGGCGCTGCTGCGGGTGTCCGGTCCTGCCGGCGAGACGCTTCCGG
>VEPB01000208.1 GCA_012026715.1 Methylococcaceae bacterium
CGGGCAAGCATTGAACCTGCTGGTTGCATAATCTTTCTGCCCCTAAGAGCCAAGCCGATCTTCACCATACCTCCCGCCCCGCCAGTGGAGACTACCTTGACTTCCCGTGTTGCCGCCGGCCACAGCCTGTACGCCCTCGTCTTCCTCGCCCTGCTGAACCTCGCATGGTCCAGCGTGGTTCGCTGCGAAACGCCCGCCGACCCGACCGAGGTGGAAATCGGCCGGCGCATCTACCAGGAAGGTATGCTGTCCGACGGCTCGGCCTTGACCGGCCTGCGCTTCGGCCAGGACAAGGTGGAGGGTGTCCAGGCCGCCTGCATGAGCTGCCACCGCCTCAGCGGCCTGGGAGCCGTCGAAGGCGATCTGCAGGTCTCCCCCATCACCGGGAAATTCCTGTACGGCAGCGGACGGGCGGTGGCCATCATGGACCCCCGCAGCGGCAAGCGCTTCAACCGTCGCCACGCCGGCTACAGCGACGCGACGCTCGCAGTGGCCATCCGCGCCGGCAAGAATGTGGAAGGCGCCGAGATGAATCCCATGATGCCGCGCTACGAATTGGGTGAACGGGACATGCACTGCCTCACGGCGTATCTGAAGCAGCTTTCGGCGCACTGGTCGCCCGGCGTCGATGCCAACGTCATCCACTTCGCCACGGTCATCGCGCCCGGCGTCTCGGAGGAGCGGCGCCAAGCGCTGGTAAACCAGCTGCAGACCGTGGTCAAGCTGAAGAACAACAGCACCCGGCTGAAGAACGATCCGCGCGGCCGGCGCCATATGGTCAGCGCGGCGGAATTCGTGCTGGGCACGGAACGCAAGTGGGAGTGGCACTTCTGGGAGTTGACCGGAGGCCCGGAAACCTGGGGCGAGCAGTTGCGGCGCTTCCAGCAACAGCAGCCGGTGTTCGCCCTGATCAGCGGGCTCTCCGAAACCACCTGGCAACCAGTGCACGAATTCTGCCGCAGCGAGGAGATGCCGTGCTGGTTTCCCAGCGTCGACCTGCCGCCGCTCGAGGAAGAATTCCATTCCGTTTACTTCTCCCGTGGCGTCGCCCTGGAAGCCGATGCCCTGGCCCACTACTGGGCCAGCCTGCCGCCGGCAGCTAGGCCGCGCCGGGTGGTGCAGATCAGGCGCGACGACCCCATCGGCGAGGCCGCGGCAGACGCCCTGGAGCGGGCACTGAAACCGCTGCGCATCGCCGCCGAGAATCGGGTGGCGCCCAGCGGCGATGCCAACGGGCTGGCAGGCGCCCTGCAAGGAGTGAAAGCCGGCGAAGCCGTCATGCTGTGGCTGCGCCGCGCCGATCTGGTCCGGCTACCTGACCGCGTTTCGGCGGCCAAGATCTATTGGTCCGGGCAGATGGCCGGCGGCGAGGAAGTCCTCGTCCCGGCCCGCTGGAAAGCCAAGGCATACCTGGTTTCCCCCTATGAAGTGCCGGAAAAGCGGTCTGGCAACCTCATGCTGTTCCACGACTGGATGCAACGCTTCGGACTGAAGGTGGTGGACGAGCCGTTGCAGGCGCAGGCGTTCTTCGCTATGGACTTCCTCGGCGAGACGGTGGCGGAAATGCTCGACAACCTGCACCGCGACTACCTGCTGGAACGGGCCGAGAGCATGTTGAGCCGGCGCGAGACCGTCAAATCCAGCAGCCTGGCGCTACAGCGGGGAGCCCGCGGTCAGGCCCATGGAGAATTCGGCCACAACGAGAGCACGACGATCTATCCCCACATGGGCTTGGGCGTCGGCCAGCGCTACGCATCCAAGGGGGCTTACATCCTGCGTTTCGGCCCTTCGGGCAAGCCGGTGGCCGATTCCGAGTGGATCGTGCCTTGAGCCAGTCAACGGGAAGTTGCCGCAGTCGCGTCGCGGGAGAACCCGCTTGACTGGGCTCGGGACGGATCTGGCGTTAGCCGGGGAAGCTGGAGCGTGAGCCGACGGGGTGTGGCAGGCTCAAGCCGTCACCGCGCGGCAACCGCGCACTCGCCCCAGGTCCCAGTGGGCGAGTGCCCAGGCCAGCACCTGATCGACGGTAGTACCGGCCAGTTCCGGCGGCGGGTCCTGCCGCAGCAGCCGCAACAAGTGCAGCAGGTTGGCCGCGGCAACCTGCTCATCCACCGCCGGCGCCAAGTTCTGCTTGCTGAGCTTCACCCCGGCGGCGTCGGTCACCACCGGCAGATGGCTATAGGTCGGGGTCGGCAATCCCAGGCAGCGTTGCAGATAGATCTGGCGCGGGGTGGAATCCAGCAAGTCGATGCCACGTACCACGGCGGTGATGCCGGCCGCGGCGTCATCCACCACGGTGGCCAGATGGTAACTGTATAACCGGTCGCGCCGCCGCACCACGAAATCGCCAACCGCAGCGGCCAGGTCCTGGCCATAGAGCCCCTGCAGTCCATCCTCCAGTTCGATCCGCTGGGACCGCACCCGGACTCGCAGGGAGTGGGCCCGTTCGGCCGGCCACAGGCCGTGGGCGCAACGGCCCGGATACACCCCCCCCTCAGTCCCGCCCAACTCGGCCAATTCCTTACGGGAGCAGCCGCAGCGGTACAGCAATCCCTGCCGGTCCAGTTGATCGAGGGCGGCAGCGTAGGTGTCCAGCGCACCCTGCTGGTAGACCACGGCGCCGTCCCAGCGAAGCCCGTGGGCCTCAAGGCAGCTTAGTATGCTGCCGGAGGCGCCGCGCGCCGCGCGGGGACCGTCGACATCGTCGATGCGCACCAGCCAATCGCCGCCACGCGCACGCGCTTCGAGGAAACTGGCGAGGGCAGTGAAGAGAGAACCGAGATGAAGCGGACCGGTGGGCGATGGCGCAAATCGGCCGCGGTAGCGGGGCAGGAACGCCCCGCGAGAAGAGGAGTCGCTCAGGCGTTATCCGTTCTGCTTTTCGCGGATTTCGTCGAGGGTCTTGCAGTCGATGCATTGGGTCGCGGTGGGCCTGGCTTCCAGGCGCCGCAAGCCGATTTCCACGCCGCAGGTTTCGCAGTAGCCGTAGTCGCCCCGTTCCAGGTTGGTCAGGGCTTCTTCGATCTTCTTAATGAGCTTGCGCTCGCGATCGCGGGTCCGCAGTTCAAGGCTGAACTCCGATTCCTGGGTGGCCCTGTCATTGGGGTCCGGGAAGTTGGCGGCTTCGTCCTGCATGTGGTGAACCGTGCGGTCCACCTCGTGCATCAGCTCGCTCTTCCAGTTATGCAGAATGGCACGGAAATGCTCGACCTGAGCCTCGTTCATGTATTCCTCGCCTTCAGCCAGATCGTATGGCTTGAAGCTGAAAGGCGTCATGTGCGCTTCGCGCGCAGTCGCTTTATCGGGCATCCGTAGACTCCTAAGACGAAAAACTTAAACCGATTATAGATATCAGAATCCTGAGGGGCTGGCAACGTCCGCCGTCCGGATTTACCCCGGCCGCGTGGGACCGAAATCGACGCGAACAGGCATGGCTGTTCTCCCGCGGGTCAACTCCCCCGGCGGGAACTCATGGCTCAGTCCCTCCAGAGCCGGTCGAGCAGGCCCAGATTGGCCTCCCAGCCATAACGCGCTTCGATCAGCCCTCGATTTCGGTGCGCTACTCTAGGCCCTTTTTCGAGATTTTCAAGTAATTCGATCCATTGCGCCGGAGCCTCCGCCAGGAACACCTCCAAGCCCTCGGCAGTATCGATGCCCTCCATGGCCTGGGGACTGGCGACCACCGGTTTCGCCATGGCCATGGCTTCCAGCACCTTGTTCTGCAGACCGCGGGCAATGCGCAACGGCGCCACCGCCGCCCGGCAATGGGCCAGATACGGACGGACGTCGGCCACGGTTCCGGTCACGCTGATTCCCGGCTGCCGCCCCAAAGCCTCGACCGATCTGGCCGGCCGCGCGCCGACCACGTAGAACC
>VEPB01000320.1 GCA_012026715.1 Methylococcaceae bacterium
CCCCGGAACCGTCCCCCTTGTCGCAGCAGTCCCTGCCGCCGGCACCGACCCCTCTGCCAAGTCCGATCCCCGCCCCGGCCGTCAAACCAGAGCCGCCCGCTCTTTCTGCCGAATGGTTCCGAAAGAATCTGGAAACCTATCAGGACAAAGCGATCGACAATCCGTCTCCGGAAAACGTTGCAGCCTACTACTACCTGCAACGCGTGATGATGGACAAGGCCAGCCGCTTCACCGACGTGGCCCGCCAGGTGGTGCAGTCCGATCCGTTGCTGGACGCGAATACCCGGAGGCCTCTGGCTACCTTCGCAGTTCATGAAGCCGATCAGCGTAGTGTCTCGGCAACCGAGCAGGCGCTGACGACGATTGCCCAACACGCCGGCATTCTCTTTTTCTTCCGCTCCGACTGCCGATACTGCCACATTCAAGCGCCCTTGCTCGCACTCCTGGAGGAGCGGTTCGGTTTCAAGATCTATCCGGTTTCGCTGGACGGCCAGCCTATGCCTGGCCCGCTTTACCGGAATTTCCATACGGACCAGGGTCAAGCTCGGTCACTCGGCATTCAGGCGACGCCAGCGCTGTTCCTGATGCAACCGCCCGATGATTTGCGTCCGCTCTCCCAAGGCGTGTTGTCCTTCGATGATCTCACCGGCCGCATCATTCTGGCGGGCAAAGAGTCGGGGATCATCGATGAGGGCCTTTATGAAAGCACACGCGGCCAGCGCCAAGAACCTTCACGGATGTCAATCGCCGCGACAGCACTGACTCCGGAAACCTTGCGTGATTCCAGGACGCTGATCGAAGCCCTCCGGCAGTCATCGATACCCCAAGCTTTTCCAGACGACGAGAACCACTAGTCATGTCTCAGCGAACTCCTCTACTCATTGCCGTGACCCTTGGCTTCCCCCTCATCGCTCACGCCGACCTGCAACAGGAAATGGACGCCATGTTCGGCACCATGACCAACGTGACGGCGCCAACCGCACATCTGGGTCAACGCCGTGGCGTTATCACCGGCGGTTCGTTGGTGTCCCGTAACCGGATTGCCAACACCAATTTGGTCTCCTTTGTTCCGCCCAGCTTTAGCGCTGGATGCGGGGGTATCGATCTCTTTTCAGGCTCCTTCTCGTTCATCAACGCCGATCAATTTGTCGAGATGATGCGTGCCGTCGGGGCCAACGCCGCAGGCTATGCCTTCCAGCTCGCCATCAATGCCATGTGCCCAGACTGCGGCGACATCATGACCGACCTGCAGAAAAAGATGCAGGCGCTGAATCAGCTCTTTTCGAATTCCTGTCAGCTCGCCCAGGGCATCGTCAACGATGCGGCCAGCTTGCTCCCGAACGACGTTCAGTCACGCATGAAGATGTCCGAGGCCTCATTTAGCAGCGGCGTGACCGACGTTTTCGGCGCCATGACGGGGAGCAGCAAACAGGGCGATCCGACGGCCATGGTAAAGGCCAACGCGCCGGACGTGATGCAGAAGGTAATCCAGGGCAATCTGGTGTGGCGTGCGCTCAACAAGTACAACGCGGGAGCCTGGTTCCGCTTTGGTGGCAACGCGTTTCTGGAAGCGGCCATGAGCGTCACCGGAACCGTGATCGTCGGCGCTCCTGAAAAGGCACCCGACGGGAAAGGGGAGAGCAACCCAATCGCCAGTCTCCCCAACATCCTCAGCATCAAGGATCTGCTTAACGGCAACGGCACGTCCAACTACCAGACGGTGAAGATCTACAGTTGCGACACCCACGACGTCGATGGCTGCCTTCATCCCCAGGTGATCAACCTCACCCTCGTCGGATTGAAGCGGCGAGTCCGCGACACCCTGGTCGGCAATGGGACAAGCACGGGACTGATCTACAAGTTCGCCACCAACAGCGGCACGCTGACCAACGACGAGCGGGCGTTCATGGAATTGGTTCCCACAGCGGTGGGCGCCATGGTCCACAACCTCGCCCGTGAAGACTATGGCGCGGCCAGGTTGTTCGCTGACGAGGGCTCTCCTGTCATCGCCTTGGAAATGGCCCAACTGATGGTTCAAGGCATGCTCGACGCGGTGCGGCAGGCGAGCTCCCTCCAGGACCATGCCTATGCGTCAAAGCTGGGGGAAGTCATCGACAAGGCTCGCGGCGCCCTCGAAGCGGAATCCATCCAGCTTTCCGGCCGTTACGGCAACACCAAGGAGTTGCTCGCCTTCTACGCGAATTTCATCGACAGCACCAAGGCACGTGCCTATGGAACCGGCCAGCAAACCGCCGGCAACGAGGTTCCTCAGCCGACCCCTTGATTCACCTGAAAGAACGAGTGACTCACTATGTTCGAGATCTATTCCATCGGCGATTCAGCATTTCTGGAAGCCATTCTGAACGCAGTCGCCTCGGTTGCCGGAACCCGGCACTATTCAATGGCCGCCGGTGTCGGTGCGCTTTTCGGAGTGCTCTTCACCCTGTTGCGCGGGCTGACGCAGTTTGATGCACGGGGAATACGGTACCAGGATATTCTCGCCTCCTTCCTGATCTACATGGGATTGTTCGCACCAGGCGTGACGGTCACCATCGAGGACGCCTATACCGGCCAGGTCCGCGTGGTCGACAACGTCCCCTTCGGACCGGCGGCCGCGGGCTCGGCGATGTCGCAAATTGGATACCGACTGACGCGGTTGTTCGAGCAGGCGTTTCAAACACCCACCATGACCGGTCACGGGTATGCGGACTCCCTGGAAGTGCTCACCTTGGTGCGGAAAAACATGCTGTCCCGAATCCAGCTGGGGGCCGCCAACGCGCCAACACACGGGGCTGACCTGGAAAGCAGCGTCATCAATTTCGTCAAGGAATGCACCCTGACCGGGATCGACCTCAATCTGAGCAGCGTCGACAGCATCATGCGCAACCCCGATGTGCTGAACGCCATTCGTTGGGACTCCCGCATCTATACGACGGAGATTTATATCAGGGGACAGCCTGAAATTCTGGAATGCACCGATGCATGGATTGCCCTGGACACTTACATCCGCACTCAGGTCATTCCGGGCGTCGAGGATATCCTGAGGCATGCGCTGAACGTGGCGACCGCCGCCGACGTGCAGCCGCGAATCGAAGCGGCCTTGGATGGGTTGACGCATGGTTCGGTCAGTGCGCAAAACTACATGATCTCGGCCCTGTTGACGCCCATGTATGAGAAAGGGATTGTCGGGCGCTACGAGGACGGCCGGAAATGGACCAAGGCTGCAACCGTCGAACAAGCCATACAACAGCGGAACGCGCAATGGGCCACCGAACAGTCGCTGTTTCAGCGCATGGTCCGGCCCATGATGACCTGGATCGAGGGCTTTACCTACGCCATCACGCCAATCATGGCCTTCGCGGTGATGTTGGGGGCCCGAGGAATCGCGATCACCGGGCACTATTTCCTGATGCTGCTCTGGATCCAGTTATGGATGCCGGTTCTTGCCATCATCAATCTGTATATCAACATGGGTGCGTCGGCGAAGTTCACCGCTTTGCAAGCTGCACGCTTCAACTTGCCTTCGATGGATGGCTTGTACCAGATGGACATGGCCTTGCAGGACTGGGTGTCCATTGGCGGCATGCTCGCATCGTCAACGCCGGCGATCTCGTTGATGCTGATCTACGGGGGATCGATTACGGCGACCCACTTCCTGGGGCGCATGCAAGGCGGTGATTTCGTCGACGAGAAGATCACGTCACCATCGATCGAAAATCCGGCGCCGTATCTCACGATGCAACCGGCCTATCAACACGCGCCCTTAGCAGGCACCGCCATGAGCGGGGCAGGGGCGGTGTTGCCGACTTTCCAGATCGGCCGCGATATCGCTCAATCGTATAGCTCTGCGTCTTCAGCGCTTGAAACTTCGAGCGACAGCTTCATGAGCAACGTTTCGAGCGCGGCGTCCAATACGGCGCTCATGAGCCACGAAGGCTCTGATGCCCACAGCATCGGTAGCCGAATTGCCAGCAGCTACAGTCAAACCGATAAGTTCATGCGTCAGACCGGCGAAGATTTCGCGCAACGCTTCCGGGATACGGGAATCTCCGGCGATGACTATGCCGCCCTGATCGGTGGAGCGGCTTCGTTCGGTGGGCACTCTGGGTTCCAGAATATCCAAGGCCCGGATAACAAACCGCATGAACCCGGCGGCATGGATCGCAATTCGAAGGGACATGACTTGAAAGGGGCGCTCTCAACCCAACTCCAGAATCAGTTCCACGTCGGAGAAAGCCGCGCCAACGAAATTGCGTCGGACATTGCTGAGCGCGTAACGCAGGATCACGGCTGGCAGAATGATCTCGCCGAGAGTGTGAGTCGAGACGTCAACAAAGGAAATCGGGACATCGCTTCGCTCGGAATTCAAAATCAGGATCTCTCATCGCTGCAACACAGCGCGACGGACTTGATTTCAAAGAGCAGGACTTATAGCCAAACCGCGACTGCGCAAGCAAAATTCGGTGCTTCGGCGAATTACGGTGCCCTTGAAACTGGCCGGCAGATTGCGATGAATCCGCAGCTCAGCGAACGGCTGAATAACGAGATTACGAATTACGGTCTCGCCGGCGACGTGCAGCGGTTGAGCTCCGTATGGCGAAGCTCTGGCCTGATTACAGACCGGGAACAGTCATACGCCGCCGCGGGAGTCGCCCTGCTGACGGGCTATTCAAACCCAGTCTATCGGGACATGTCCGAATCGGAAGCCCAATCAGCCAAGATTGCGGGGTACGGGCTGGTTTCCGATGCGTGGAGTAGCACCGGCCCTGGTTCCCATCACGGCGCGGCTGATCATGCCGGAATTGCCGGGTTCGGGCACGCATTTGGAAAGTAAGCGTCCGGCTATCCGCATAGTTCCCAGCGCATAGCGCGCGAGTCACAGTATCGCCATATTCCTGATAAGGGGGAGATGGTGGTGACGAAGC
>VEPB01000335.1 GCA_012026715.1 Methylococcaceae bacterium
GAATCCAGTTACATGGACGTGAGACGCCCACGCCATCCGTGGCTTCTGGACCCCGGCAATCCCTGCCGGGGTGACGCTTTTCCTTAACTTAACGGCATTGCCTGCTCCCCTGGCATCCCCGAATTCTTTGCTCAATTGCGTCACCCTCACGGCTTTATGCCGTTTTCGAAATTGATGGTCCCGAAAGAGACAAACTTTGACAGGGACGGTTGACGACTCGACAAACGCGGGAATAACTTCTCGATCAATGGCAAATCCTGAAAACCGGGCCAGCGGCTTCACCTGATTTCAGATGCCGGCGTGGGTTCCATTCATCAACTGTATAGCGCACTTATTGGGGTTATAGGATCAGCTCGCATTGCGAAGCACGAGTATACGCCAGAGAACCTCGCGAATGATCCGGTAATTATCGTCCACGAAATCTATACAGTCGGGCGTGAGGTATCGCAAAAGCCAGAGTACGACCTACCTAAAATTGGGACGGCAGGACGCAATAAGCAGCAGCTACGTCGCTCGGTAAACTTCACATCTGGAGGAATACGCTTCACTAATCCGCCCTGCCCTTTTTGATTTTGAGACACCATACTCGGTTATTCGGAAGCGTCTATCGTGTTATCGGGATTCTTCCCATGCAATTTACAAAGGAGATAGCGATGTCAAATATTGTCGAGTTACACCAGTGCCCGCGCGAAAAACCGGAGATCGCAGAGCTGCAAGATATTGAGGATGGGTTTCTCACCGGTCGATGCGCTGATTGTTGTGTAATTATTTTGCTTTATCAGGATTATAGGGACAGCAAGTGGTCCGCAGGCAGAGGAGTGCATATCTACGGACCAATTTGGGGAGATGCTGTGTCTGTTATCCTCAGCAAATACGTGACTCTAGCGGGCAAACAACACTGTGTCCCCATAGTTTCACATAACACGGATCGATTGATTATGTTGGCGAGAACGGATCATCATAAGGAATATATGAAACTTTTTATGCAGCAGATAAAACAACTTGGCAAACAGAGGTTCCAAGGAAAGATTTACACTTTCCCTTATCCGTGTGCCATTGTGAAAAGAAATGGGGAGATTGAACAGGTTGGGATAACCATGTCGAAGCACATAGCTAAGAACGGGTATCTCGTCCGGAATCGAACATACTTCGAATAATAGTGTAACGGAGATTAGCCCGTGTAGGTCCGATTAGCGCAGCGTAATCGGACGAATGTCACGCCTCTCATTCACCGATCACTTGGGAAACGGAAATGCCCAACTACCGACGAGCGTTCACAACCAGCGAAACCTGGTTCTTCACCTTCAAGCTTACCCAACGCCACAAAACCCATAAGGCGATTTCGCGAAGCAAACCGCCAACCGATGCGAAGCTATGTTCCGCTCGGTCACGCCAACTGCGGATTGCCGCTTCCCGTCGAATCCGGGAAAAATCGACGGAATCATCTTGCCGATTATTCATGCCTGAAAACTCGGCGCCGGGGTATCTCCTAACCGACGGGCTCTGGTTCCCGGATTCCGCTACGTTGCATCCGGGCTACGAACGCCAACCCACAGACCGCCAAATCAACCAACTGTCGCCGTCATCGCTCCGTAACACGAGGCCGTTAAACTGGGCCTTGGCCCGCCACGGCGGCGGACCCCATCGGCCGGAGCGGAACCACCGCCAGCACGGCTGGTTTACCATATCCCTTCCGGCAACTTCCGACCCGAGACCGCATGCTCAGTCCCTGGCGCTCCGAATCCTATTGGCTGTTGTGGCTCACCTTCGTCGGATTGTTCGCCGGCAAGCTGACCGGCGGCTACCTGCCGGCCATTGGACTTTGCGTGCTGATCTACCTGGGACGCCATCTGGCTCAGATCAACCGGCTGCTTCTGTGGCTGCGGGGCGGCGGCAAGATCCCCCAGGGGAGCGGCATCTGGGAAGAGATCAACTACCTGATCTATCGCCTCAGGCGCCGCAATAAGACCCGCAAGAAACGCCTGCTGCGCATGCTGGAACGCTTCCGCACCGCCACCGCCGCCCTGCCCGACGCCACCGTGGTGCTGGGACCGCGCGACGAGATCGACTGGTTCAACGAGGCGGCCGGCTCGTTGCTGGGCCTGCGCAAGTCCGACCTGGGCCAGCAGGTGGGCAACCTGGTGCGTTACCCGCGCTTCGCCGACTTCCTGCGGTCGTCGGAATACCACAGCACCCTCAACATGCCCTCGCCGGCCAACGAGAAAAACCAGCTGGAGATTCGCATCGTGCCCTATGGTGACGACCTGCGCCTGCTGATCGCCCAGGACGTGACCCAGTTGCGCTTCATGGAGCGGGTCCGCAGCGATTTCGTCGCGAATGTGTCCCATGAGTTGCGTACCCCCCTCACCGTCCTCAAGGGCTATCTGGAAACCCTTGGCGACGAACACCCGCCACTGCCGGAGCGCTACGGCAAAATTTTCCGCCGCATGGAGGAACAGACCGAACGCATGCAAAACCTGGTGGACGGCCTGCTGTCGCTCACCCGGCTGGAGTCGGGCGGCGGCTCGCCCCAGCGGGAGGTTGATGTCGGCGCCTTGCTGCGGGCGATTTGCGAGGAATACGGCCTGATTTCTCCGACCCACGCGGAACTGGAACTCCGGCTGGAGGCGGCGGCGGGACTGATGGGGAGCGAGGCCGAATTGCGCAGCGCTTTCTCCAACCTGATCGGCAATGCCCTTAAGTACACTCCGGCGGAAGGCCGCATCACGGTTGGCTGGCGCGAACAGGATGGCGGGCTGGTGGCCGAGGTGGCCGACAACGGGCCGGGCATCGCCGAAGAACATTTGCCGCGCCTGACGGAGCGCTTTTACCGGGTGGAGCCGGACGATGGCCGCCGCCGCGGCGGCGCCGGTTTGGGCCTGGCCATCGTCAAACACGTGCTGTCGCGCCACGACGCCGAGCTGAAAATCAGCAGTTCACCGGGGAAAGGCAGCCGCTTCAGCTGTCACTTCCCCGCCAAGCGGGTGGTCCAGCTACGCGTCTGACCGGGTCGAAAAACCGCGGCATATACAGTATTTCCGGGCCTGAAGTTTGATTTATGTCGAAACTGCTCTTATCATGGAGCCTGTTGTCAAATTGACCAAAGTTGTTGTTCCTTAGCTACACGGAGACCGCTATGATGAAAAAATCCTTGTTGGCCATCGGCCTCACCGGCGCCATGACCGCCGCCGCACAAGCTGGCGACTTCAACGACGATCGGTTTTACGCGGCTCCCTTCGCCAGCTACATCCACACCGGCGGCGATCGTGACGCCAAGGACGGCTGGGGTGGAGGCCTCGGCGTCGGCAAGATCATCAATGAATTCTTCAATGTCGAACTGCGCGGCTTCTACCAAAGCTTCGGCGGATACCCGGGCGGCGGGCGCGGGGATTTGACCGGTGGCTCGGCAGACCTGCAGTTCTTCCTGATGCGTGGCACCTTCTCGCCTTACACCGTTCTGGGCCTGGGTGGCATGAACACCAGCGTGCCCGGCCACAGCGGTGCCACCTTCATCGGCGAAGCCGGCGTCGGTTTCACCTATGAGTTGCTGGACAACCTGCTGCTGCGCAGCGACGTGCGCTACCGCTACAACTACGACACCAGTTCATTGCCCAACGAAGACCAATACCATGACATGGTGGTCAACGCCGGCTTCGTGATTCCCTTCGGCGCCAAACCGGGCGCCAAGACCGAAACACCACCGCCCGCTCCCGCCGCCAAACTGGAATGCGCCGGGCGCGATACCGACGGCGACGGCGTCAACGATTGCGACGATCGCTGCCCCGGCACCCTCAAGGGCACCAAGGTGGACGAAACCGGTTGCCCGATCCGCATCGAACTGCGCGGCGTCAACTTCAAGTACGACTCGGCCGAGCTGACCGAAGGCGCCAAGGGCATCCTGGACGGCGTGTCGGAGACTCTGATCAACTACCCGCAGAAGAAGGATATCGAAGTCCAGGGCCACACCAGCAGCGAGGGCACCGCCAAGTACAACCTCAGGCTGTCGGAACGCCGCTCGGCTTCGGTGGTGTCTTACCTGAAGCAGAAGGGCGTCAGCAATCGCCTGATCGCCAAGGGTTACGGCGAGGACTATCCGGTGGCCGACAATTCGAACGAGGAAGGACGCTCCAAGAACCGCCGCGTCGAGCTGATCTGGATGAGCGAATAAGCTCGCCCAACCCAGGAGTTACCCGTCAAACCCGCCCTCTGGCGGGTTTGACGTTTCTGCATCCACGCAACAACCCCGCGAAACCGCCGTGAAATCCAGCTTCTCCCATTTTTCCGCCGCGGCCCTGGTCGTGTTCAGCAGTGCCGCCACCGCCGAATTCAGCCGCAACTACATCGCCATCGTCGGATCTTCCACCTTGCAGCCGCTGTCGGCGGCGGTGGCGGAACAAATCGCCAAATCGAAAAAGGTCAAACCGCCCAAGATCGAATCGACCGGCACCAACGGCGGCTTCACCTTGTTCTGCGAAGGCGAGGGTTCGGCCTATCCGGACATCGTCAATGCCGCGCGGCCGATGCACCAGCGCGAACTGGACAACTGCCGCAACGCCGGCGTCAATGACGTCGTGGAAATCAAGGTCGGCTACGGCGGGCCGGTGCTGGTGCAGGCCAGCAAGGCCACCCCGTTGTCCCTGAGCCGGCACGACCTCTACCTGGCATTAGCCGAGCAGCTTCCCGACCCGAGCTGCGCTCCCGGCTGCGAGAAACTCATCAACAACCCCAACCAGCGCTGGAAGCAGATCAACCCGACCTTGCCCGACACCCCGATCGAAGTCATGGGTCCGCCGGCCAGCTCCGGACTAAGCGAGGCCTTGGCCGAAGCGGTGCTGGAAACCGGTTGCGACAGCGTTCCCTGGCTGGCCGCCCACAAGGCCCGCAACGACGGCGTGTACAAGAAGGCCTGCCATAGCATCCGCAAGGACGCGGCCTACACCGAAGAAACCGGAGAAACCGTATTGTCACGGATCGGCTCCGAACCGGACCGCCTGGGCATCGTCAGTTTCGCCAATTTCAGCGGCGGCCGCAGCGGTCTGCGCAGCGTGGCGGTGGAAGGCGTCGCGCCGGACGATGACAGCCTGGCCAGCCGACGCTATCCGCTGACCACGCCGGTGCTGTTTTACGTGAAGCGCGCCCACGCCGACAGCATCCCCGGACTCAAGACCTATCTGACGGAATTTACCGGCGACAAGGCCTGGGGCGCCAAAGGCTATCTGGCCAAGAAGGGATTGGTTCCAATGCCGGCCGGAGAACGGGAGACTTACACCCGCATCGCCCGCGACCTGACGGTGATGACTGCCGCCGGCCAGGCTCCCGCCCCCGCGATCGTGGCTGAGGCTAAGCCGGAACCGGCTCCGAAGCCGCAGTCCACGAAGAAGCACGGCAAACACAAATAGAACGGAAAGCCCGGCCGGAAGCAGGCGGCTGAAGGAGCATGAGCGCCAAACCGATCGGGAACGGGGGACGGCGAGTCGAACCGGCCCCAACTACGGGGACGGCTCACCGGAAGAGCCGTGGTTCCGGAAATGGCGCAGCCAATACCACCAGCGTCCGGTCATCTCATGCAGCGCCAGATGGGTCCGCAGCAGCGCGGAAGCGCTCGGCAGCCATCCCAACACCCCTGCCTCGTAAGCGCTCTTGGAGGTAAAGCCGGTGGGCGCCGGAACCACTTTGAGGCCGGCTTGCTCGAACGCTTCGGCGGCGCGTGGCATCGCCCAGGCATGCGTCACCAGCATGATTTCGCCGACGCCGACACCCTTGAGCACTCGGGCGGAAAAGAGGGCGTTTTCATAGGTGGTCTTGCTCTCGCCTTCCTCCCAACGCACCTCGGCGCCGAATTCCTTCTCCAACGCCTGCCGCATCAGCGCCGCCTCGGGCTTGGTTTCCCCCAGCACCGCGCCGCCACTCACCAGAATCGGCAGGTGGGTGCGCTTCTGCAACCACGCGGCATAGCGCAACCGTTCGAGCCCAAGACCACGCAAAGTGTCGCCGGAATATTCCGGGGCCCCGGCATAGCGATCGGCGCCCAGCACCACGATGGCTTCGGCGCTACTCTGATCCGGACCGAGGGTAACGGGCGGATAGACTTCCAGCCGGCTCCGCAGCCACAGTGCAGTCATCGGGATGGACGCCACGTACAAACTCAAGAAACCCAGGGCAAACAGCACAACGCGGCCCCGCTCGTTGGGACAGAGATAGCCCAGGCCCAGCAAGGTGAAAGACAACCCTGGCGGCAGCAATAACGCGTGGAGCAGCGCAGCGATGTATGCGTCGTTTGTCATTCTTCTCGATTCCTCGGACGGCGGCTGGGAGCTCCCTCCGCGTACCGCAAGCGCCCAACATTGGGTAACGCCGGCCGATCGCTCTCCCGATCGGCATCCATCACCGGAGACAAGGCTCCTCAGGAAACCGTCACCGACCACACATTCGGCCGGCACATCACACGGCTGATCTCGCGCAGCCACGGCGCGGACACCCAGTGAGACCCGCCGAAAAGGCTGAGTTTAGCCGCTTCGGTGCCCGCCTGGAAATTTTCCGTCATGGAACGGTCACTGTCCGCTCTTGCCGCGATCCAACTCGGCCCAGCGAAAACAGTCCGTGGTATGGTCGTTGACCATGCCCACCGCCTGCATGAAGGCGTAGCAGATGGTCGGCCCGACGAAACAAAAGCCGCCGCGCCGCAAATCTTTGGACAAGGCTCTGGATTCCACGCTTTCCGCCGGCACCTGGGCATGTTCGGTCCACCGATTTCGGCGTGGATCGCCGTCGACGAAACGCCACAGATAAGCGTCAAAGCTGCCCCACTGCTCCTGCACCCGCAGGTAGGCGGCGGCATTGGCGATGGCCGCCTGAATCTTGAGGCGATTGCGGACGATGCCGGGATCGGCGAGCAACCGAGCCATATCGGTTTCGCCGTAGCGCGCCACCCGTTCGGGGTCGAAGTGGTCGAACACTTCGCGGTAGCGGTAGCGTTTGCGCAGGATGGTGAGCCAACTCAAACCGGCCTGGGCGCCTTCCAGCACCAGAAACTCGAACAGGCGCCGATCGTCGTGCAGCGGCGTGCCCCACTCGCGGTCATGGTAGTCGGCTTCTTCCGGCGTCCGCCGGGCCCACGCGCAACGATGCGGCTGATTCATTCCCACCGGCTCCATACCGGCTGCAGGCCATCCGGTAGCGGCGGCAAGCGCCCGAGTTTGATCCAGTAGTGCTCAGGGGTATGATAGTCGGAACCGACCGAAGCCAGCAAACCGAAACGGCGGGCCTGCTGGGCCGCCGTTTCGGTGTCTTGGGGGCCGCCGTTGCCGGTGACCACCTCGATGCCCTCTCCGCCGCAGTCTGTGAATTGCTGCAGCAAACGCCGCATCCAACTCCCCGTAAGCTTGTAGCGCTGCGGGTGGGCCAGCACGGCGACGCCGCCGGCGCCACGAATCCAGCCCACCGTATCGGCCAGCGCGGTCCATTCGGTCGGCACATAAGCGGGCTTGCCGCGGCCCAGGTAGCGGTCGAACGCATCTTGCACCGTCGCCACCTCACCCCGTTCGAACAGATGGCGCGCAAAATGGGCGCGGGTCACCATGCCCTGCCCTGCCGCCGCCAGCACCGCCTCGTGACAGTCAGGAAAGCCGCACTTGGCCAGGCGGAGCCCGATTTCCCCGGCTCGCAACCGGCGAATCTCGGCCATGGCGGCCAGCCCCGACCGCAACTCGCGGTTGCCCGGATCGATGCCGAGCCCCACCACGTGGATGGACTTACGTTCCCAACCCGCCGACAACTCCACCGCCGGAATCAACCGGACTCCCTGCCGTTCCGCCTCGGCCGCGGCTTCTTCCAGCCCGTCTACCGTATCGTGATCGGTCAGCGCCAAGTCGGTGATCCCCGACTCCGCCGCCAACCGCACCAGCTCGGCCGGAGCGAAAGCGCCATCGGACGCGGTGGAATGGGTATGAAGATCGTGAACCCGCGACTGGTCGGGGCGTGCGGAGGAGAGGATCAATGGATGGCCTGGCCTTGATAGAGGCGGGAATAAAGCCCGCCTTGGGCCATCAGGATATCATGCTGCCCTTCCTCGCAGATGCAGCCGTCCTCGAACACGAAGGCGCGGTCGGCATGGCGGATGGCGCTGAGCCGATGGGCGACGATCAGCGTGGTGCGGCCCCGCAGGAAGGTCTCCAGGGCACGATGAAGCCGGGCTTCGGTTTCGCCGTCCAGGGCCGAAGTGGCCTCGTCGAGGATCACCACCTTGGGCCTGGCCAAGATCATGCGGGCGATCGCCAGGCGCTGCCGCTGACCGCCCGACAGGCGCATGCCGGACCGGCCCACCATGGTATCCAAGCCTTTATCTGTCGCCTCGATGGTGTCCTTGAGCTGGGCGATGGCCAGGGCTTCCCACAATTCCTCGTCGACCGCCTCCCGTCCCAGGGTCAAATTGGCCCGCACCGTGTCGTTGAACAGCGCCGGATGCTGCAGCACCGTCACCACATGCTCCCGCACCGTATCCAGGCCGATTTCCTGGATCGGCACGCCTTCGAAGCGGATGCTGCCGGCGCTGGCGGGGTAGAGGCCGATGAGCGCCTGCACCAGGGTCGACTTGCCACCGCCGCTGGCGCCGATGAGCGCCACCTTCTCGCCGGGCTGGATCGCCATGGTGACGCCCTTGAGCACCTCGGCGCCGTTGGGATAGGAAAAGCGCAGTCCGTCGATGCGGATACCCACCGTCGCTTTTCCTGCGAAGGGATTGCGCAGCGCCGGATAGCGCGGCTCCAATCCCAGGGCCAGCAGCCCGTTGATGCGCTCCAGCGCGGCCCGCGCGCCGAACCAGGCGTACTGGATTCCCAGGATTTCCTGCACCGGCGCCATCATGAACCAAAGGTAGCCGAACACCGCCATCATCTCGCCGATGGTCAGGTTGGAGTAAACCACCATGAACATGGCCAGTGCCCGGAACACATCGAAGCCGAACAGGAACACCAGGAAGGACATGCGGCTGGCGGCGTCGCTCTTCCAGGCGAAAGCCACCGAGTTGCGCTTCATCTCGAAGGCGGCTTGCAGCAGCCGGTTGAGATAATGCTTCTGGCGATTGGCGGCGCGGATCTGGTGGACGGCTTCCAGGGTCTCGCTCAAAGCCTGCTGGAACATCCCGATCGCGGCATTCTCGCGGCTCTTGAGCCCCTTCACCCGCTTGCCCAGGACCTGGGTGAAATAAATGACCAGCGGATTGAGGAACAGGATGAACAGGGCCAACTGCCAGTGCATCCACAACAGGATGGCGGCAGTGCCCAGCACCGACAGCAGCGCCACCACCAACCGCGCCACCGTGCTGCCGACGAAGCTGTCGATAGTATCCAGGTCGGTGCCCAGGTGGGTGACCACCTGCCCCGACCCCAGGCTCTCGTATTCCGCCATGGAGATACATTCCAGCCGATGGATCAACCGGCAGCGGATACGGTAGACGATTTCCTTGGAGATGCGGGTGAACTGCCAGGTCTGCCAGACGTTGAGCAGGGAGGAGGCGAGCCGCAGAAACAGTGTCAACAGCAGCAGGGCGACGATGTAGAGTATCGGACCCTGCCAGTCCACCGGAGCCAGCCGGTTGATCCAAGAAACCGTGACGCCGGGCCGGTTCAGCAGCACCTCGTCCACCAGCAAGGGCATCAGCAGAGGGATGGGTACCCCCAACGCGGCCGCGAACAGCGCCACAACATTTGCCTTGAGCAAGCGGGATCGATCCGTCGTCGCCATGCGGCGGAGGTCGCGCCAACTGATACGCGGCGGTGCTTCGTCTCCGCTGCCGTCCGCCAACACCGAATGCAGGCTGCGCAATTTCATGGCACTGGCCGTGACCAGCTTCCGCTGTTGCCACCGGCCTTGTGCAGCAGGCGCACCGACTGGATGGTCATGCCCCGGTCCACTGCCTTGCACATGTCGTAGATGGTCAACAGGGCGACCTGGGTGGCGGTGAGGGCTTCCATCTCCACGCCGGTCGCGCCTACGGTCTTTACGGTGCTAACGCAGCGCACCCGGTGGGCCTTGGAATCCAGCTCCAAAGCGAGGTCCACATGCGTAATGGGGATGGGGTGGCAGAGGGGGATCAGGTCGGCGGTGCGCTTGCTGGCCATGATGCCGGCCAGTCGCGCCACCGCCAGCACGTCGCCCTTGCGGTGACCGCCACTGCGGATCAGATCCAGGGTTTCCGGCTGCATTTCGATATAGCCTTCCGCCACGGCCACCCGCTCGGTGGCCGGCTTGCCGCCCACGTCCACCATGTGAGCGTCACCGGATGGGTTGAAATGGGTCAGGTCGGACATGGGCGTAGGCACAGGGGAAGGCGACCATTATACGGGTTAAAATGCGCCTTTTGAGACCCGCATCCCCCGTGAACTCATCCCTTGCCGAACTGTTTGGCCGAATCAGTCAGGGCGTCTACGTGGTCGGCGTCGCAGCCGGCGAGCGCCGCAATGCCTTTACCGCCGCCTGGGTCATGCAGACGTCGTTTGATCCGCCCATGGTCGCCCTCAGCATCAACCCGGCCCACTCCTCCTTTCAACTTCTGGAACAGGGCCGAAACTTCACCGTCAACGTGCTGGCCGATGACCAACTCGGCCTGGCGGCGCATTTCGGCAAGCCCGCCAGCGCCGACAAGCTCGCTGGCCAGGCTTGGCGGCCGGCGCCAGGCGGCGCTCCGATCCTGCGGGACGCGCTGGCCTGGCTCGACTGTCGGCTGGATGCCGTGGTGAATTCCGGCGACCACCGTCTGGTGACCGGAGTCGCGACGGGAGGCTCAATCCAGCGCCCCGATAGTCAGCCCTTGCTGTATCGCGACACCGGCGCCCTGGACGGCAGCGCGGCGCTATACCCGGCAGCGTTTCCCGCGCCATGAAGCTGCGGCCACGGGATTTCATCGAGACCCGCGAAGGCCTGGTGTTCGCGGTGGTCTCCCCCTTGACCGAAGACGGACGCGCCATAACCTGCTTGCGCTACGTTCCTCACCGGGACGGACGGCGCAAGCTGGGAACCCTGGAAGCCGAGGCGTACCTGCGCCGGCACCATCCTCAATACCTGCACTATTCCCGCAGCCTTGACAGCTACGTACACGGCGTACCCGTAGCCGCTGTCGCCACCCACCTCTGCCCGCGCCGCCGGATTCAAAGCCTGCTTCAACAGCAACCCCACGACCCCATGGAGCGGCGCTTGCACAGCTTGCTGTCGCTGCTGGCGGACGCCGGCGTCCCCATGGCACAGCTTGGTGTCACCGGATCGTTGCTGATCGGCCAACAGCATGCCCGATCCGACCTGGATCTGGTGGTTTACGACCGGTCCGCCTTTGCCTTGGCCAGGAAAACCGTGCGCGACCTGATCGGGCGAGGACTGCTGCAAGACTTGGATGAGGCCGCTTGGCGCGACGCCCATGGGCGACGAAATTGCGACCTGGAACTGGAGGAATTCCTTCGCCATGAGCGCCGCAAAGGCAACAAGGCCTTGATCGACACCTGCAAATTTGACCTTGCGCTGGTGGCGGATGACGGACTCAGCGCACCGGAGCCCGGCTGGCTCAAAACCGGATCGGCGACGCTGCAGGCGCAGGTGACCGACGCGAGCCTGGCCTATGATCAGCCGGCCTGCTACAGCATCGATCACCCATCCGTCAGCAAAATTTACAGCTTCACCCATACCTATGCCGGCCAGGCCGCCAGCGGTGAATGGATCGAAGCTTCCGGTTCGGTTGAGGTTTCCAGCGCCGGCTGCCGGCGCCTGATCATCGGCAGCAGCCGGGAAGCGCCTGGACAATATTTGCGGGTACTTTGGGATCGATCTCCCGGACGATTCTGACGGCTATTCCGGCTTAAACGCGGCGGCGGCGATCGCTGCGGCACTACACGCCGAGCCGTTCTGATGTCGACATCTTTTACACCACCGCGTTGCCCCCGCCGCAGCCCCGGCCCGGACATCGCCGCAAAATCATGGCCTGGTGATTGCTAGAAGACCCTGGAACCCTATTCGACTACCACGAGAAATCAGCATGACCGAACAAAACCAGATTTTTGCCCACCGTGTCTTCGCCGTACCCGATGCCTGCTCCAACGAACCGGAATGGTATTGCCTGACCCGGGAAGAAGTCATGGGCCCCTTCCGCAGCGAACACGTCGCCCAGCAAGCGCTGGAGGAATTCATCCAGCTTTGTCAGAGCCTGGGCTGGCACGGTGACCGTGATCCCGGACAACCCAGGCCTCGCACATCCGCCCTGGCCTGACAGCCACCCAAACCCCGACAATACCGCTGCCGTACGCGCTCGGCCGCAAAAAAGGCATCGCCGTTGAGCCGCGGCGGCGCGAACACACCAACGGCCACCTCGGCTTCGACGAGCCGTTTCCAACGCTCACACGGGAACCTGCGGCATACATAGAGATCCGGCTTTCCCGACCGCAACGGCGACGCAGGGCGCCGGATCGTCTGCTGTGGCAGCGCCATGGGGTAAACTGGGGAGGCTCCCAGCCGATTCCTGCCGCGCCCTCATGCCAAGCCGCCCATTCGCCGTCGTTTGCCGCACCGTACCGATCGTCCTCGCGTTCGGCATAGCGACAGAACTCCAGGCCGAAGATTTCGCCGCCCAGCGGCGGCTGTTCGTTCAAACCGAAAAGCTGCTGGAACAGGGACGCACGGCGGAAGCCGAGCCCGGCCTTGCCCGGCTGCAATCCTATCCCCTGTATCCCCATCTGCTGTACCAGCGGCTCCTGCTAAACCTGCGGGACGAGACCGCCGTGCGGACATTCCTGAACCGTTACGGGCACACTCGGCAGGCAGAACTGTTGCGCAGCCGCTGGCTGGAGCAACTGGCGGCGGACAACGCCTGGGGCAACTACCTGGCCGAGTACCGGCCCACCGAAGCCACTGCGGCCCGCTGCCTTTATCACTACGCTCAATCGCAGACGGGACGGGGCGAAGAAGCGTGGAAGGGCGCACGGGCGCTGTGGCTGACCGGCGCCCCCCTGCCCGCCGCCTGCGATCGGCTGATCCAGACATGGCGCCAAAGCGGAGACTTGACCGGCGAGTTGGTCTGGCAGCGCTACACCCTGGCGATGCGCAAGGACAACGTTACCCTGGCGCCCTCCCTCGACGCCTTGCTGCCTCCCGAGCAACAGGGGTGGGCCGGTTTGTGGCGCCAGGTGCACAGCCAGCCGAGGAAAGTGTTGAATTGTTCCGGCTGGGACTGGAGTTCCCCCATCGCCGCCCGCATCTTCGCAGACGGAGTGGAGCGCCTGGCGTCCGACGAGCCGTTGCTGGCACAGACCGTCTGGAGCCTGAACAAAAGCCGCTTCCCCATCGACCCGGAAGTTCTCGCCCACGTGGACCGCCGGCTCGGGTTGAATCTGGCCACCGGCAAGTACATCCAAGCAACGGGCTACCTGAGCGAATTCGTCGACACCAGCGAAGATGACCAGACCCGGACGTGGCGATTGCGTGCGGCGCTGTTCAAGCAAGATTGGGCCTCGGTACTGCTGGCTTACGAAAACCTGAACCCGGACGAACGCAATCAGGCGGAGTGGCGCTATTGGCGCGGACGCGCCCTGGAGGCCATGGGGGATAGGAGCGGCGCTACCGAGGAATACCACAAGGCCGCGACCGAACGGGAGTATTACGGCTTTCTCGCCGCCGAACGGGGCGGTTTGCGCCATGCCCTCCCCGATCGTCCGCAGGAGATGGCGGCAACGGAGCTGGACCGGCTCGCCGCAACACCACCCTTCTTGGCCGCACGCGAATGGCGGACCCTGGAGCGGATCGGAGAGGCCCGCTCGGAATGGCTGCATGGCCTCAAGTCGCTGCCGGCCCACGACCAGGCGGTTGCTGCGCGGCTTGCCCGGCGCTGGGGCTGGGACCAGATGGCCATGACCAGTGCCATCAAGGCCGGTCTATGGGACGACTTGTCGCTACGCTTCCCCACGGGATTTCAGCAAGCCGTCTTGCCCAACGCCCGCAGCCAGCAACTGGATCCGGCCCTGGTATTCGGCGTCATCCGCCGCGAAAGCGCCTTCGACCCAGGCGCCGGCTCGCCAGTTGGCGCCCGCGGCCTGATGCAGCTGATGCCGGCCACCGGCGAACTGCTGGCGCAGCGCCTCAAGGACAAACCGCCGAGTGCCGCCGCCCTGCTCGATCCACAGCGCAACGTGCGTTATGGCACCGCCTATCTCCGCGACATGCTGGAGCGCTTCGGCAACCATCCGGCGCTGGCCGCCGCCGCCTATAACGCCGGCCCCGGCAAGGTGGACCGGTGGCTCCCGGCGCTACAGCCCATGCCCGGCGACATCTGGGTCGAAACGATTCCCTACCGGGAAACTCGCAACTACGTCGGCGCGGTACTGACCAATACCCTGCTGTACCGGATCCGGCTGGGACAGTCCGCGCCACGACTCGGCGCCATGCTCGGCGACGTGGCGCCTGGCCCCGCCCCGAATGTTCCGCCGGATCGCACCGTAGCCGTGCCGGCTTGCGAATAAGGGCCCGCCGCAGCGGCGTTACTGAATTTATTCTTGGCCTGAGCGATAATACCGCACTTTTTTTCAATGCCAAGATCGAGGAAATACGATTAATGCACCAGCAGCAATCAAGCTACAACCGGGACGAATTACTCTCATGCGGGCGAGGAGAACTGTTCGGGCCCGGCAATGCGGAACTGCCCCTCCCACCCATGTTGATGTTTGACCGGATCACCCATATCAGCGCGTCCGGTGGCATTCACGACAAAGGCGCCATCATCGCCGAACTGGACATACACCCCGGCCTGTGGTTTTTCGACTGCCATTTTCAGAACGCTCCGGTCATGCCCGGCTGTCTGGGCTTGGACGCCATGTGGCAAATGGTCGGATTTTATCTGGGCTGGATGGGGGGACCGGGCCGCGGCCGGGCCCTGGGCGTCGGCGAAGTCAAATTCCGTGGCCAGGTTCTCCCCCATCACAAATTGGTGACCTACCGCATTCACCTCAAGCGGGTGATCCTGCGCAAGCTGGTGATGGGCATCGCCGATGCCGAGATGGATTGCGACGGCAAGGTCATCTATGAAGCGACCGACCTGCGTGTCGGTTTGTTCACTTCCACGGACGATTTCTAAGGTGGTTTCGTTATGAATAGACGTGTAGTGGTCACCGGCATCGGTATCATCTCCAGCCTGGGCAACAACAAGGACGAAGTCGCCAGTTCCCTCAAGGACGGGCGCTCCGGCATCGAATTCAGCGAGGAATACCACGCGCTGAACTTCCGCAGTCAGGTCCACGGGCCGCTGCGGATCAACGTCGACGACCTCATCGACCGCAAGGTCCGCCGCTTCATGGGCGAGGGCGCTGCCTACAACTACCTGGCCATGCAGGAGGCCATCGCCGACGCCGGCCTGGAGCCCGGCGAAGTCTCCAATCCGCGTACCGGCCTGGTCATGGGCTCGGGCGGCCCCTCCACTGCCAATCTGCTGCTGGCCTGGGACACCTTTCGCGAGAAAGGCGTGAAGAAGGTGGGACCCTACATGGTGCCCCGGGTCATGTCCAACACCAATTCGGCCTGCTTGGCGACCCCATTCAAGATTCAGGGCGTCAATTACTCGATCAGCTCCGCCTGCGCCACCAGCGCCCATTGCATCGGCAACGGCGCGGAACAGATTCAGCTCGGCAAGCAGGACATCGTGTTTGCCGGCGGCGGCGAGGAATTGCACTGGACCCTGAGCGTACTGTTCGATGCCATGGGCGCGCTGTCCTCCAAGTACAACGGCACCCCGCTAACCGCCTCGCGGCCCTACGACGAAACCCGCGACGGCTTCGTCATCTCCGGCGGCGGCGGCGTCGTCGTGCTGGAGGAACTGGAGCACGCCAAGGCCCGCGGCGCCAGGATCTACGGCGAACTGGTAGGGTATGGCGCCACCTCCGACGGTTACGACATGGTGCAGCCTTCAGGCGAAGGCGCGGTGCGCTGCATGCGCCAAGCCATGGCCACGGTGCACGACCCCATTGACTACATCAACGCCCACGGCACCAGCACGCCAGTGGGAGATATCCGCGAACTGGGGGCGGTCAAGGAGGTTTTCGGCGATCAGGTCCCGTTCATCGCCTCCACCAAGTCGTTGTCCGGGCACGCCTTGGGCGGAGCCGGCGTACACGAGGCGATTTACTCCCTGCTGATGATGCAGGGCCGCTTCATCAGCGCCTCCGCCAACATCGTCCAGCTCGATCCTGGAGCCGCCGGCATTCCGGTCGTTCTGGAGCGCATCGACGACGCCAAGCTCGACACCGTGATGTCCAACAGTTTCGGCTTCGGCGGCACCAATGCAACCCTGATCTTCCAACGCTATGCCGGATAGTTCGTGCGGCGCGGTCATCCACGATCGCCAGCGCTTCGAGTTCAACAAGCTGCAGAAACGGCTTCGCCGATTCGTCGGCGAAGCCATCGCCGACTATCGGATGATCGAGGACGGGGATCGTGTCATGGTCTGCCTGTCCGGCGGCAAGGACTCCTATTCCCTGCTCGAACTGCTGCTGAGCATTCGCCAGAATGCGCCGGTACGGTTCGACGTCGTCGCAGTCAATCTGGATCAAAAGCAACCGGGCTTTCCCGCTCATGTGCTGCCGGACTACTTGCGATCCAAGGGCATCGACTTCCACATCATCGAGCAGGACACCTACAGCGTGGTCAAGCGGGTGGTTCCGGAAGGCCAGACCACCTGTGGGCTCTGCTCGCGACTGCGGCGCGGGGCGCTCTACAGCTATGCCGCCGCCAACGGCATCACCAAGATCGCCCTGGGCCACCATCGCGACGACATTCTGGAGACCTTTTTCCTCAACCTGTTTCATGGCGGAACCCTGAAAGCCATGCCGCCCAAGCTGTTGAGCGACGACCGCCGCCACATCGTCATTCGCCCCCTCGCCTACTGCAAGGAAAGCGACTTGGCCATCTATGCCGAAGGCAAGCAATTCCCCATCATTCCCTGCAATCTGTGCGGCTCCCAGGAAAACTTGCAGCGCCAAGCGATGAAGGAGATGCTGAAGGAGTGGCGGAAACGCTATCCGGGCCGTATCGACAGCATTTTCACCGCCCTCAAGAACGTCGCACCTTCCCAATTGGCAGATCACGCGCTGTTCGATTTCGCCAACCTGGAAGCGCTGCGCAACCAGCCCGCTTCCCGCACGGAGCCGGACTTGGCCGCCGGCTTGGACATCCTGTCCCGCTGACACCCTCCCCCGCCGGGGACTGCGACCACCGTCACAGTTCCCGGCCTTGGGCTGGCACTAGCCTTCTGGCAATTAATCGTTGCCGCGAAGGACAGTGCCATGACCACAACCATCCTAAAATCGATCCTGCTTGGGGGATTTTCGTTAGCCGCCTTCGGCGCCGGCGCGGTTCAAATCGACGCCAACGAGCAACCCCTTGGCAAAATTCTGGAGTCGGTAAGCCAACAAGCCGGCGCGGAAATCGTATTGGCAGACGGACTGGCCGATGACCTGATCACAGCCCACGTCTCGGAACGGTTTTGGGACGAGGCCATCCATTCCCTGCTCATCCGCTACAACTACGAGACGGTAACAGGCGCCGGTGGCGCCTTGAGGCGGGTTATCGTCAGCGGTCGCAACGGCGATGCTCCAGCGGCAGCCACTCCCGATCTATTGCGATATCAGCCGCTCCCGCCCCAAATTCCTCAGAAGTTCTCCAGCCTAAATCTCGGATCGGCGTTACCGGTGGAAATTCAGCGCGAACAACTACTGGCAATGAACACCGGCGAACGCATCAGCCTTTCCCTACCGCGCGGTAACTATGAGGTCATCCACGACAACCGGCTCAAACACGAAAACGGCGACATTTCATGGGTCGGTTATCTGGAAACTGCCGGCAAGGCCTACCGGGTCATCATCACCATGGGGCCTAACGGCAACCTCGGTCAGGCGGTGACCCCCGACGGGGTATACAACCTGGAACAGGAGGACGGGAAGACCTGGTTGGTGGACCTGAACGCCTCCGGCCTACAACTGTCGGCGCTGGAAAATGACGACGTGGCGCCGTCGGAAAGCGACGGGCAAACGACGATGGCCAATGCCAAGGCGAATCGGAAGACCCAAAAAGGCGGTCACAAAGGAACTGCGACGACCGCGGCCCCGGTCTCTGCCGCAAGCGCTTCAGAAGCTCAGCCGGTGGTGGACCTGCTGGTGTTATATACCGCCGGCGTCAAGGCAACGCCAAGCTTTGCCACCCGCATCAACCACCTGATCGCCAAGGCGAACCAGGCCTACATCGACAGCAACATCAACCTGAAACTGCGGCTCGTCCACGCCGAGCCTGTCAGATACACCGAGACCGGAAGCAATGACAGAGCGCTCAGCGATCTCACCCTGGGCCGCTCGACGTTTTCGAAGGTTAGCGCTTTGCGAAACCACTACGGCGCGGACCTGGTTACGCTTCTCCGTCCGTTCAAATACCAGTCTCAACTCAGTTGCGGGGTTGCCTGGGTCAATGGCGCAGCCGGCAGCACCATGAAGGCGGGACTTGGCTATTCGGTCGTATCCGACGGCATCGATGCCGCCAGCGGTTCATACTGTTCCGACTTTACCCTGGCCCACGAACTGGGCCACAACATGGGCAGCGCCCATGACGCCATCCACAGCAATGTACAGGGCAAATTTCCGTTTTCCTACGGCTTTGGAGCCAACGGAAAATTCGGAACCATCATGAGCTACTACAATCCCGCGATCGGCTTTTTCTCGAGCCCTTCCCTGACCTACAACGGCCAGGCGTTAGGCAACAGCAACGCCGACAACGCGACATCCATCAATCGGACGGCGGCAACGGTGGCGGGATTCCTGCCCTCGAAAGTCAAGTAATCCCGCTCGATCACACCGCCTACTGTTTCCCCCGAGTCAAGGACGACTCGCTTTTTTTATCCCCTGGATCCGGTTCGGCCTGAACCCGCAAGCACCACCGCCTCAAAGGCTCTCCATGGCGTTGTTGTGGCGCTTGACCTCGCCCCGCTGGATGCGCACATGCTCCTCCAACTGACGCTTGGCCGCGTCAAAGGCGTCGCGCAACGCGACATAGACATCTTCGTGGGCCTGCCTGTCATGATGTTCGCGGCTGACCACGATATGCTTGTTCGGCAGGTTGAGATCGACCCGAACGTGGTAGAGATTACCTTGGTGCTGGTGGTGATGCTCTGCTTCCACGGCCACTTTGCAGTTGATGATGCTGTCGCAGAACTGCTCCAGCTTGGCGGCCTTTTCTCTGATCCTGGCTTCGACGGCCTCCGACGGGGGAACACCGCGGAAAGTAATCTCTAATGGTTGTTGCATGGAATTATCCCGTTGACTCTCACGTTGTAGGTTTCTTGGCGTTCCCCGGCATACCTTGTAAGCTCTCGCCGATATCCCGGATTGCGGTACCCGGCGCCTCATCCGGATCACGAGATGATTCCCGGGAAATCCGACGCATCAAGTGCCGCGGCGACTCTCCAAAAAGGAGCCGAAAACGGATTATATTACAC